>NZ_LYSO01000151.1:0-12962 GCF_001728935.1 Pseudomonas sp. AP42 | reverse complement strand
AACACAACTGTGTTGACTGCCAGGCCGCCTTCGCGAGCAAGCCCGCTCCCACAGTTGGATCGTAGGGGGTCAGGTAGATAGGTGTCGGCTGACAGGCAGCCATCGCAGGCAAGTCAGCTCCCACATTTGGAGCTCGTGGGGGTCAGCTAAATCACCAGATAAGCCCGGCCCATATGGCAGGTAAGGTTGGCACCGACTTCGGCATTGCCCAGGTTGATGCCCAAGGCACCCAGCAAAGTATTAACGATGGGGTCGAGAATCGGCGACAACACATTCTGGATCAGCCCCACCACCGCCGTAGTGATAGTCGCCAACAACCCGGCGACCCCAGCCAACGCACCATTGGAGACAGTGCCGCTAGGCGGTGCGTAAGTCACCTGCAAGCCATTAAGCGTCGACACCAGGCTGCCGACGATATTGGCCGTGCCCGGCGCAAATTTGTAGGTGGGCGGCGCATTCATCTCGGCCACCGGCGCAAACACCATCGTGCTGGTTTGCCCGGCAATGGTGGAGTTGGCTTTCAACAGCAAACCGCCCCCCACATTCGGTGTACGGTTGGGACTGCACAGCAGCGTTAGAACGACACAGTAGCGCTCGCCAAAATCAATCAACCTCACCGGCTGCACATTGACTGCAGCCGAGGAAGAAAAAGCCGCCACCGGATCCACCGTACCGACCGCCAGGGTCGCCAGGGACGTGGTGGTTTTCACCGTCAAGGATTTAGAGGCCGGCGAGTCGCAATTGAAATCCGTGACATTGGTTTGCGCACTGCCGGCTTCAATGTAAATGGCCAGCGACGTCGTGACATCGACGTCAGCCACATTGCAGGCCACCAGGCACAACACCCCGCCAACCACCGCCGGCAGGTTGAGGTTCAACAACCCTTTGACCACCTGGGACACCGGCGTGCCCAGGCCCGTCAATATGGACGCCACGCCAGAGACCGCCTTGATGATCGGCGCCTGGACGGTCACCAACGTGCGCACTTGCGCGGTGCGTACAAAAATCTGATCGGTTGGCGGGGTATTCTGCAAGCCCTTCTTGGCCAATACAGGATTGCCAATCGCCGACAGCTGCGGCGGTTCGATGACCTTGGTCTGGATCGACACATTGCCCACCAACGGAATCGCGACCTGCGCCGCCGCACTCACCGCATTCTTGCTACTGGACAACTGCGCCACCGCTTCCAGCAGTTGAAACAACTGCACGTTGCTATTCAGCGCCGCTGTCGGCGTGCCGGTGGCGATGTCGACCAGGTCTCCCACGGTCAACAGCTTGCTGTTCGGCGCAATCGCTTGAATCGATATCACGTCATTGATGACCGCCGTGGCCGCCGCACCGTTTTTCTGCAAGACCTTCACCGCAGCGTCGATCAGTTGAGTCGCCGAGACCGCGGTACTGAGCAAGGCGTCATAGTCACCGGCCTTCACGTTTAGGTTGATCGCCAGTTGGTCCAGGTAACTGAGCAGGTTGACGTTGGTCTGCAGCAAACCGTTCCAACCCGCCGCCGTGAGCGACAGGTTACCGCCGAGCAGGTTGCCGATCACCAGGTTAAGCAGCGGGGATTTGCTTGAATCAACGCTGGCCAGGCTGCTGCGGATCGACAGCTGCGCCACGGGCGGCGGTGTCGCGGCGACGGCGGTGGCGCTCAAGTTGATCTGTGGAGTGATCGGCGCGCCGCTGAACAGGTTCCACAGGCCATTGGCAATGCTGGTCAGGACGGTGCGCGAGGCCACCACGCGGATCGCGTCGCTCTTAGTGGCATCGGCGCTAAATACGCGGGTGTTGAGGGCATTGGTTGCCAGGGTGCCGCACGTCACCGCCAGGGTGTTGCCATTACCGACCACAAACCCGTTGCGCGCGGCATTTTGCGTGGCATAGGCGTTGGCCGTGGTGTTGGTACCGCACTGGCCACCCAGACCTGCCGCCTCCAACGCCGAGGTGTCGGCGACGGACTGCAACTTGCGCTTTTCCAAATACAAGCGCCCGCTGTCGACCGCCAGCAACGTGAACACCAGGGCCAAGGCCAAGGTGCCTGCCGCCATCAAGCCAATTGCACCACGCTGCCTGGAGCCGAATCGGGGAGACATCGAAGCACTCCTGCGCTAACTCTCCGTTGCACTGGAGTGTAGACAAGGCTTCGGCAGGTTGCTGGCAACTCGCCACATTGGCGACTGGCGGAGATGCCGTAAATGTCGGCCCCCTAATACAACTCAGCTAAGCGAACGCTATGCTCAACACACTGAAGATCAAATGTGGGAGCTGGCTTGCCTGCGAAAGCGGTAGGGCAGTCACTGAAGCAGTGACTGACACACCGCTTTCGCGAGCAAGCCCACACACAGGGGTGAGAGGGGGTGATCAGCGCGGCGGGTAGTTGGAGAGGATCTTGGTCACAGTGCTGCGGATGGCCTTGTTGCGATCCTCGGGGTTCGGCGTGCTGGCCATCATTTGCTCGTCGCTGCCGCGCCACACCAGCTTGCCGTCCTTGCCGTCGAGCAGGTCGATCTGGATGGTCGCCACTTTGTAGGTGATGTTGCGCGTTTCGTTGTACATCGGCGCGCCCCAGTAACCATTCCACGGGCCGCCCCAGGCACCGCCATAGTTGGTGGTGACTTGCTGCTGGCGGTCTTCGACGATCAGGTAGGCCTGTACATTCAGGTCAGCCTTGGTACCCGTCGCCGCAGGACGCAAACCGCGCTGATCCAGCTGTTCGCCCACGGCCTGGCGGATGCGTTGCTCGGTGAGGTCGCTCTTGATTCGCGGGTCATCGGGGCGATACTGCAACGCCGGGTCTTTCCAAGCCCAATTGCGGTAGGCGCCGAAGTCTCGGCTGGCGTCGAAATCGTGGTTGACCTGGTTGCTCTGGCAACCGCCCAGCAACATGACAACAGCAAGTGCAGCGATGCGACGAAGCATGGTGTTCTCCAAAAACAACGTGGGCTTGTAATGAGAATAGCTGCTAACTGGGCGGATAGGCAGCCATTGCCTTCTGCATCGCCTTGCGCAAACTATCGGCGCGTTCGCTCAGGCTGCCCTGGCTGGTGGTTTCGGCGCTGGTGCTCCACACCGGCTGGCGGGTGCGCGCATCGAACAGGCTGATACGCGCCACGGCCACGGTCACCTCATAGGTGCGCACCACCGGCACGCTGTTGTACATGCCGTAACCGTTGCCATAGCGGTTATAGCCGCCGTAACCGTAACCATAATCGTCCTGGACCTGGCGCAGGCGTTTTTCCAGGCGTACATCGGCGCTCACCAGCAGGTCAGGCGCACGCTTGTCATGCAAGGGGCGCAAGCCACGCTGGTCGAGAGCGCCGCTGACCGCCTCGGCAATCTGCGCCGAATCGGCCCAGGCCGTGCCCGCCGGCAACTGGCCGTTGAGCCAGCCCCAGCTGCGGTAGGCGCCATAGTCGCGCACCGGCGCGGGGTAGGCGCTGGCATCAAAGGTAGTGGCCGCCTGGGCGGGCGCCGGCGGCATCGGTGCCGAACTGGCCACGTAAGGGTTGGGGCTCGAGCACGCCCCAAGGCCTAGAGACAACAGGATTAAACCGAGACGACGCATGTCGACCTCCCACGCTGGGCCGCTTAAACCGGGCGGCAGATCCAGTGCAAATATCGCCCAAGCCCGGCAAAGCTTGGGTGACGACGGTGAGCGAGCTCCATCTCCAACAAGTCCTGCAGGTTGGCGCGAGCCTGGAATTCCACCGGCATATAGTCGTGGAACACCCGTACGCCACTTTGGCTTTCGACCTGCCACAACCCTTCGAGTTGCGCCGCCAACTCCCGTGGGTCCAGGGGTTGTTGCGGCGTCAGGCTCTGCTTTTCGCCGGCCATGTCGTTCTTGCGCATTTTGCGGAAGTGGCCTTTGAGCAGGTTGCGGTAGATCAACGCATCACGGTTGTAGAACGCCAGGGACAACCAGCCACCCGGCAGCGTCAGTTGGTGCAGCACCGGCAGGATGGCGTGGGGCTCGGCCAACCACTCCAGCACGGCATGGCACAGCACCAGATCGTAAGGCTCGGTGAGCTGGCCGAGCAAGTCCTGCCACGGTGCATGAATAAAGGTCGCGCTTTGGCCCGCGTCAGCGAAGCGCTGGCGCGCACCTTCAAGCATCGGCGCGGCGGGTTCGGCCAATGTCACCTCATGGCCCTGCTCCGCCAGCCACAACGACATATGCCCCAGGCCTGCGCCAATATCCAGCACGCGCAACGGCCGCTGCGGCAAGGCTTCCACCAGATCAGCCTGGAGCACCGCCAGGCGAATCGCGCCCTTGGCACCGCCGTAGATCTTTTCGGCAAAGCGCGTGGCCAACTGGTCGAAATGACGATCACTCATGGGCAAACCGCCGTTCGCTGTCGGCCAGCTTGGCGCGTACCACTTCATTCATATCCAGGCCCAGTTCACTGCACAACAACAGCAGGTACAAGACGATATCGCCAACCTCCTGGCCCGCATGCGCGAGTTTATCGGCGGGCAGTTGGCGGGATTGGTCTTCGGTGAGCCATTGGAAGATTTCCACCAGCTCGGCCATTTCCACGCTGGCGGCCATGGCCAGGTTTTTCGGGCTGTGGAACTGCTTCCAGTCGTTGGTATCGCGAATGCGGTGCAGGCGTTCGGTGAGGTGTTCGAGGTTCATGCGGGGGGCTCCTGAATGGGTATAGCTTCAGGGGGATGGGGGATGAACGCAAGCCTCTGTAGGAGCGAGCTTGCTCGCGAAGAACCCCAAGACACCGCGTGCTTTCTGCCTGCACGCGTTATCGTTGACGTTTTTCGCGAGCAAGCTCGCTCCTACACCTACAGTGGGGGCTAGTCGACGACGTTAAACTCGAGCCTGGCGGTTTGACCGGCTTCATCCAATACGCTGAGCTGATAGCGGCCCAGCCGTTCAAAGCTGGCATTGATGCTGTCCTGATTGGCGCTGTCGCCCAACGGCGCACCATTGAGAAACCACCAACGCCGGCCACTGCCGCCCAACGCAGAGATTTTCAGGCGCAAGGCTTGCTGACTGGCAGCGGGCAGACGCAGTTGATCGCCTTCGCGTACCCCCACGATGGACAACGGCGATGACGCGGCCAGCGCCGGTGGTGGGCAGTCCGGATCAGCCGCCGGGATGCGCGCTTCGCGGCGCTCGACCCTGGGCAACCAGGGCTCCAACGGCGCCGGCCACAGGGCGATGTTTTGCGGGGTTGCGCCAGGGCAACGGGCATCGACCCGCAAGCCTTTGGCGTTAACCCAGATGCTTTCCATCAAGCCCACGCTCAAGGGTTGATCCAATGCCTGCAAGGTCGGCGGCGTGGTGTTGTCCAAGGTCCAGGCAAAACGCTGGCGGCGGCAATTGGGGTCGCTGCGGCTCATGGGCTGGCCCAGCGGCCAACAGATCGCCGCCACGCCGATATTGGCCGGCACCGGTTTGACCGGCGCGCTGATGCCGCGCTGGCTGTCGCGGTTGGTCAGCACGTCATGCACCTGCAACATCAACGGCGCTGCCGACGCCAGGCCGAACTGCCCCGGTACCGGCGTGCCATCGGGCCGGCCGATCCATACGCCGATCAGATAACGCGGGCCCACGCCAATCGCCCAGGCATCGCGAAAGCCGTAACTGGTGCCGGTTTTCCACGCCAGCACCGGGCGTTGGACCAACTCGGCGCGCGGGTCGCGGTCGGGCCGCGCCTGGCCGCTGAGGATGCGCCGCACAATCCATGCGGCGCCGGGCGACAGCAACGGCCGCTCCCTGAGCGTATCGTCCGGCTGTAACCGCAGAGTGGCGCTCTTGCCATCGCGGGCCAGGGCGCTGTAGCCGCTCACCAGGTCTTCCAGGCGACTGCCCGCGCCGCCGAGGATCAGCGCCAGGTTCGGCTCGGCCAACGCCGGCAACGCCAACGGCATGCCACCGATGCGCATCTGTGCGGCAAAGCGCTTGGGCCCATAGGCTTCCAGCAGTTGCACCGCCGGCAGGTTCAACGAGCTGGACAACGCCGTGCTCGCCGGCACCGCCCCGGTAAAGCCCATGGAAAAGTTGCCAGGGCGGTAATCGCCATAACGTCGAGGCACGTCCTGTAACAGCGATTCGGAGTGGATCAGGCCGTCATCCAACGCCATGCCGTAGAGGAAGGGCTTCAAGGTGGAACCGGGCGAACGCAGCGCGCTGATCATGTCCACATGGCCAAAGCGCTTGGTGTCATTGATATCCACCGACCCCAGGTAGGCGCGTACCGCCATGCTTTCTTCTTCCACCACCAGAATGGCCGCCGAGGTGTGTTCCGGCAGGCGTGCGCGCCAGCCCAACAGCAGGTCTTCGAGACGGCGTTGCAGGGTGGCATCCAGGGTGGTGCGGATCAGCGGCGGGCTGTCGGGGCGGTTCAGGCGGCGCGCCAGCAAGGGCGCCAGGCTCGGCTCCAGGCGTGGGGCGAGCAACAGGGGTTCCTCCAGGGCTTCATCAACCGCCGATTGTGGCCATACCTGAAACTCGGCCAGGCGGCGCAGCACTTTGTCGCGGGCCTCCTGGGCGCGCTGCGGATGACGGTCCGGGCGCAAACGGCTCGGCGCCTGGGGCAACACCGCGAGCAACGCGGCTTCGGCGTGGGTCAGCTGTGACGGCGACTTGCCCAGGTACGCCCAGCTCGCCGCCGCCACGCCCTGCAGCGTGCCGCCGAAAGGCGCGCGGTTCAGGTACAGGTTGAGGATTTCGTCCTTGGACAGGTGCCACTCCAACTGCGCGGTACGCCACAGCTGGCGTAACTTGCCGTGCAGGGTGCGTGAGTGCGGGTCGAGCAAGCGCGCCACTTGCATCGACAAGGTGCTGCCGCCGGAGACCACCCGCGCGCCGCTCAGGTTTTGCCAGGTTGCCCGCACCAGCGCCAACGGGTTTACGCCGGGGTGCTGGTAGAACCAACGGTCTTCATAGGTGAGCAGCGCGTCGAGGTAATAAGGCGAAACTTCGCGGGTGTGTACCGGGTAGCGCCATACGCCATTGGCATCGGCAAATCGCCACAGGGGCGTGCCATCTTCGGCCAGCACCACTCGGGCCAGGTCGTCCTGGGGCAGGGGTAAGGGCCAGATGCGATCGGCCAGCCATAGCAGGGCAACCACCAACACCACACCACCCAAAGCCCAGCGCAATAACTGTGGGAGCTGGCTTGCTCGCGAACGCGGTGGGTCAGTTGGCAGAGATGTCACAGGCACGCCGCCTTCGCGAGCAAGCCAGCTCCCACATTGAACTGAGTACATCCGCAGGTGATTAAACTAAAACTCAAACGGGCAAACCTCTATGCTTGCAGGGAACTCGCCTGCGTTATCGACAACCAAAGGCACAGTTACGCCCACCTTCTCATCAGGACACGCACATGCAGGTAGAAAGCTTTTTCGAATGGTTGGGCCAGGCGCTCGGTTCCGTCATCCGTTTTATCGTCGACGGGCTCAGCGGTTTGTTCGGGGCCTTGACCCACGCCGGCGGCAACTTTATCGACGGCTTGTCACGCACCCTGGGCATGGACACGTCGATCATCAGCATCATCACCCTGATCGTCGGCCTGTTGTTCCTTTACTCGGCGGTACGCGCCTTTATGCGGGCCTCGATCATCGTGGGCATCATCTGGCTGATGCTGGGGCTGTGGTTGCTGAGTTGGGTCGTACACTGACATTACAACCACTCGTCCCCCTCCTGTAGGAGCGAGCTTGCTCGCGAAAAACTCACAGACGCCGCGTTAATCCAGGAAACCCGCGTTATCGTTGACGTTTTTCGCGAGCAAGCTCGCTCCTACAGTGGCTTTCAGCGGCCCTTGATCACCATATCCACTGGCGTCTCACCCACTGCCTGCCAGTTCGGCCGATACATCGACTCCACCTGCGGCGGCGGCACGCGGTAGGTTCCCGGTGTCACCGCACGCGCCAGGTACAGCAAGTGCGTGGTGCCATAGCCATCCAGATTCATCGCCGCCACATAGCGATCATCCCTGAACTCCTGATGCTTGAGCGAGGCATTCTGCATCGACTCACGCCACTCTTTCACTTGGCTGCTGGCGTTCTCAAGGCTCGCCGCGCTTTGGGCCAGGTTCTGGTTTTCCAGTTCCAGGCCGGCAGGCAACAGGTCAACCACCAGAGCATCCGGTACGCGTTGCTTGGCGCTGACCGCCAAGTGCACCAGTACCAGATCACCGCTGTTGAGGTTACGCAGGTTCAACGGCTGGCCGTTCATGCCCAGGTATTCGCGGCGGATACTCAGGTTGTTGCCACCGGCCGCTGGCGGCACTTGTGGGTAACCCGAAACCGTCAATTGTTGGTACACCGGCGCTTCACCCTGATTGCTCAAGGCCAGGTCGCTGGACAACAACTTGCCGTCCAACTCCAACGTCGATTGCTGGTTGTTCAACTCACGCACACCGCCGCTGCCGGTGAGCGACACTTGCCAGTTCGTTTCCGGCTTGGCGAACCCGAGGCGCCCAGCCAGGAACAGCGAATTACGCTCCTGGGTAGACAGGTACGGGCTGGCCGCCAATTGGTCCGACAGGGTGAACAAACGCTCCTCGCGCTGGCCCTTGGCCAAGTCGTTCTCCTCCAGCAATGCCAGGATCATCGCCTGGTCGCGCAACGGGCTGCCGTAGTCGGCTAGCCATTCATTGGCATTGCGCTGCGCCGCCAACCCGGCCAACAACGCCTGATCCGCACGCGGCTGGTCACCCATTTTCTGCAGCGCAATGGCCAACTGCACCAGCGGCAAGCCGGAGCGTGCGTCGCTGCGCCGTTCGAATAGGCTGCGCAACGCACCCAACGGCGCCTGCTGACTGCGCGCCAACACCATGCCGGCATAGGCCTGCACGGCAAACCGGGTGTGTTCGGCATTTTCGCTGTACTCCACCTCGATCAGGTTACGTTCCTGCACATACCGCAACAGGCGCTCGCTGGCCTTCTTCAAGGCTTCAGGCGGTACGGCAAAACCCTGGTCGCGGGCGCGCAGCAGGAAGTCGGTGACATAGGCAGTCAGCCAATATTCTTCCTCGCCATCGGCGCCCCACAAACCGAAGCTGCCGTTGTAGCGCTGCATGCCCAGCAAGCGCTCGATGCCCAACTCGATCTTGCGCTTGCGCTCGGCATCCGGCTCGCCCTTGATGCTCAGGCGCTTGAGCAGCGCGTCGTCGGCGTACAACGAGGGGTACAAGCCACTGGCGGTTTGCTCCAGGCAACCGTAGGGGTAAGCCTTGAGTGCACTGATCTGCGCGCCCAGGTTCAACGGCGGCCGGCTAGACAGGCTCAACAATGCCTCACGCCCCGAGGCATCGAATTGGTCCAGTGCGCCCGACGGCAAGCTCCACGGCTGATCCTTGAGCACGGCGCGGTAATGCTTGAGCAAGGCCGGGTAAGCCGGGCGTACGCCCAAGGTCCATTCGCGGCTGAACGGCGGCAGGTTTTCACCCGGCAAGTCCAGGCCGTTGACGGTGACCGTGACCTTGCCCTGGCCGAGCCCGCCCCAGGCTTGTACCGGAATACGCAACGTGGTGCGCTGGCCTTGCTTGAGCTCAACCGACTGCGCGCCGCTGTTGACCAGTTGCAATTGCCCTTGCGCGGTCAATTGCACATCGAGCTTCTGAGCCTTGCCCGACAGGTTGGAGAGGTCCAGGGCCAAGGTGGTCTGGTCGCCTCCTGCCAGGAAGCGCGGTGCCGACAATTCGGCAATCAGCGGGGCGGCGATCACCGTCTTGCCTTCGGCCATGCCATAGCGGTCATCGCTCCAGGCTTGAGCCATCAGGCGCAGTTCGCCGTTGAAGTCGGGGATATTGACGCTAACTTCGCCCTCGCCTTTCTCGTTCAAGGTCACCGGCGCGCTTTGCAGGGCGACGATGGTTACGCTGGTGTCCGGGCGCTTGCCGCCTTTGGCCAACGCCGCGTCGCCACCAAATGCCAGGCTGGCCAGACGGCCTTGGCCGGCTTCGATCAGTTGCCCATAGATGTCGAACTGGTCGACCCCATAGGCTTTGCGGCCAAACAGGCTGGCGTACGGATCGGGCGTTGGGTATTCAGTGATATTGAGGATGCCCACGTCTACCGCCGCCAGCAGTACGTGCACCTGTTGAGGCACACTGCCATCGGCGTTCTTGGCGGCAATCTTCACCGTCAGCGGTTGTTTGGGGCGCATTTTTTCTGGCGCGGTAAGGGTCAGGCCGAGTTTGCGCTGGGTGCGATCCAGCGGCAGGTGCAGCAAGCCCACGGCGCGTTTAGGCGTGATATTGGCTTTGCGCTCGCCGGGGCGAATGACCAGGGCGCTCACATACAGGTCGTGGCGCGACCATTTCGGGTCGAGCTTCACCGCAAAGCTTTTGCCTTCGGCCGGCACGTCGATTTCCTGCCACCACAGCGGCCCTTCGGCAGACTCCACCAACAGGTAGCCTTTACCGGCCGCCGGTGGCGTGACGGTGACGTTGGCGGTGTCGCCATCGCCATAGGCGGGTTTGTCCAACGCCAGCTTGACCTGGTCGGGGCGCACGGCGCCGCCTTCGGTGTTGTCCTGGGCCTGGTAGCCGGCCCAGAAGCGCAGGCTGCTGACCAGCCCGGTCTGCGGGTCTTCAACCTCCACACGGTAAGGGCCCCACTCCACCTGGAAGCTGACCTTGGCGGTGTCGCCCGCCTTGATGTTCAGGCTCTCCTCATCGAGGTTGAGAAATTTCTCGTTGAAGTGGTAGCTCCAACCGTCATTCTCCGAGTAGTTCCAGTAGTAGTCTCGGCGCTCACGCACCAGGCGCACCTTGAGGTCTTGCGCGGCCAGCTTCTGACCGTCCTGGTTGGCCACCAGCACTTCGAATTCCACCGGGCCATCGCCGTTGGTTTCCTTGCCGTCAAACAGGCCACGCAGGCCCGGCAATTGCTCGGCCGGCCAGATCGGCTGCACCAGGCGCCGAGTGATCGGCCGCCCGCCGGACTCTTGCAGGCTGGCTTGCACGATCAGTTGCAACGGCGACTTGGCCTCGGCCCACTTGCTTTCCAGGGTCAGCGCTTGCTCACCATTGGCGTCGAGGACGCTTTCGTCCAGTTCGAAATCCTGGCTCAACTCTTCTTCGGTGACGGAACCGAACTGATAGCCCGGCAGAGATTTGACCGCCTCACGCAGCGGGCGAACATACACCTGGCCACTGACGCGGTTACCGGATGCGGGCGCGCCGTAGAGGTAACGACCGTTGACCTGGATGACCGGGTTTTCCTCTGGGCTCAGCGCCGTGTCACTGCCCTTGAGCTCCAGCGCCAGGCGCTCGGGCAGGAAGTCTTCAACGAGAAATTCATAGAGTTGCGGCTTGCCGTCGCCGAGGTCGAACACCAACTGCCAACGCCCGGTCGGCGCTTCGCCAGCCAGTTGCAAGGGGTATTGATACAGGCCGGACGCGTCGGCCTCCCACACGAACTTGCGGCTCACCTGTTCATCCGGGCGCCGCACTTCGACGCTCACCGGTTGCGGCTTCACCGCCTTGCCATCCTTGTCACGCAACAGCGCGTTGAGCAGCACGGTTTCGCCGGGGCGATACAGGTCACGCGGGCCGAACACAAAGAACTGCAACGGGTGGGACGGTTGCCCGCCGATATCGAACTCGGCCAGGTCCAGCGCGGCGCTGTCCAGGCGCAGCAGGCTGGTTTGCTCGCCCTGCTTGGCCAGCAACACCTGGGCTTTTTTCGGCAGCGGCAACTCGGCGTGGCCACCGTCTTCGGTCTTGCCCTGGCCGAGCACGCGGCCTTCGGCATCGAGGATTTCCAGTTCGACGCCGTTGAGCGCCTTGCCGCCTTCCAGTGCCTGGGTAAACACATCCAGGCGATTGGCATAGCGGTGCACCGACAGGCCGATATCGCTCAAGGTGAACAGGGTGGCCGGTTGCGAATAGTTGTAGGTGCCTGAAGCGCGCATCACCGCCAGGTACACGCCGGGTTGCTGCAGTTGTTTGAGGCCAGCAATCGGCAGCAACAAGGTTTCACGAGTGTTGCGCGCCGGGTTCAGGTCGAAACGCCCGCCGTAGACCAGCTCAGCCATCGGCAGCAGTTCACGGGACTCATAGCTTTGCAGGCTGGTATTGCGCCCCCACTGCGCCAGGAACGATGGCAGGGATTCGGGTTTGATCCGGAAGAATTCCACGTCGATCTTGTCGACATTCAACGCGATCACCGGCAGGCCCTCGGCCAGGCGCGTCGGCAACAACGTGCCACGGCTGGCGAAGCCGACGGTGGCTTGCAGGTCGCGGGTTTCCAGGCGGGCGCTGTATTCGGCGGCGAGGCTGTTGCCGTTGACCGCCTTCACCCCGGCGTCCACGGTCAGCACCAGTTTGCGCTGCGGTTCAAGGTGGCGCAGGCGCAATTCCATGAGGTTATCGGACAGTTCCCAGGCGCCATCGACCTTACCGGACGTGCTGTCTACCAAGTGCAGCTTGTCGGCGAATTTCTGATCGGGGTCCAAGGGGATGGAAAAACTCACCGACAAGGTGCTGGCCCCGTCCAACTGCACCTCGGACACGTCCACCACGCTCAGCTCACGCCCGGCATAACGCTGCTTGAGCGCTGCCACATCTACCGCGGCTTTCACCGGCTTCGGCGCTGCCGCCACGGTGGGCGCAGGCGGTGCGGCGGGTTTATCGGAAGAATCGCAAGCGCTCAGCAGGGCCAGCGCGCAGGCCAGGAACAGTCCTTTGTTAAGCATGGGGCACTCATAGTCAGAGGGAACCGAGGGGTGAACTATATATCAGCGCCGACCAAGCCGCTGCGGTGCCGGTCACATTGACCGACGGAGGGGCGGTTGGTTCTTGGTGGGCATGAAGCCGAGCCAAATCCCACAACCATTGGCGATCAAGATCAACATGTGGGAGCAACTGGCTTGTCTATCCACACAACTTTGCAGCCTGTAGCACCCGACGGTAACCACGATGCGAAGCGAGCCGCTCTTGATCTGCTTTTGATCTGCTTTTGATCTGCTTTTGATCTTGATCTTAAGCGCCCCG
>NZ_LYSO01000150.1:0-13136 GCF_001728935.1 Pseudomonas sp. AP42 | reverse complement strand
ATACCACCCGCCCCGACTGCCATCGTGTACGGCATGCCGGCCTATGTCGATCTTGCTGCAGCCGTTGACGAAGTGCACGCGCGCCCGCATCTGTTGCTTCAGGCCCCCCGGAGCATATTGCAGCTCGCTTTCATGACCGAAGGCGACGTGGCCAAGGATCAGATGGCGATCAGCACGTTATTTCATCGTTTCGGCGTTGCCGAGCCCGACCACGCTACGCTGCTTCACGACTTGACATGGGATGAGGGGGACCTGCACTGCGAAAAGCACGCCGAGTTCTCGACGTATCTCTGGTGTGCTTCGCTGGATTCCGAGACGGAGAGCCGTGCGGCGAAAACCCGTTCAAGCATGGATTGCTCCAGGCCCGGTCGTCTCTGGCATCCATTTGAGACTTTTTCCATGGACGCCGGAAACGGAGAAGGAGGCCAATCATTTTGATCCTGGCAGCATGTGCTACTCAATTGTGGAGAACGGTTCTGCCGTCATCCTGACCGATTTCCGATAGGATGAGGACGGCTTGACGCAGATCCTCATCCTCACCCGCGATTTGACCCCGGCGCGGGCGGGTGCGCTGGTTCAGCGTCTGCTGGAGATCGAGACTTACCGTACCCTGGCGTTGCTGTCTCTGCCGTTGACACGATCGATGACGTCGCAACTGCGACGTATAGAGTCGCGGCTCGCCGCGATCACCGACGAGATGTGTACGAGCTTGGTGGAGCGGCGCGACAGCGACGTGCTGCTGTCCGAATTACCCGGCCTGGCTGCCGAGTTGGAAGCTGGCGTTGCGGCGAATTTCTATCGAATCGGGGCTAGCCGCGCCTACTACGAGATCGTCGAGGAAAGGCTGGCAGCGCTTTCGGAAGAGGCCGTATCCGGGTACTGCACCTGGGCGGAGTACCTGCAGCGTCGCATCGCTCCAGCCATGCGGACATGTCAATCCGTAAAGGAGCGCCAAGCCAAGCTCTCCGACAAGTTGACCCGGGCCATAGCATTGCTGCGTTCCTGGGTCGACGTCGAACTTAAACACCAGAACCGCGATCTGCTGGCGTCGATGAACAACCGGGCCAAGATGCAATTGCGCCTTCAGCAAACCGTCGAAGGTCTGTCGGTCGCGGCAATTTCTTATTACGTCGTGAGTCTTCTCGGCTATTTGCTCAAGGGCATTCCGATCGTTCACGACAATGTGGCGCAGGTGACGGCGGTTCTGCTGCCTGGGGTGATGCTGACGATTTGGTGGATCGTGCGCAGGATCAGACACGCCCACGGCGACACTTCAGCGGAAGAGAAATATTCCTGACGAGCTGCCGTCCTGGAGCGCGAAAGCTGCGCCGTTCGTTTGAACATAGCAGAGCAACATGGAACGCATCGTACATCACGCCAATACTCAGCAGTGACAGCTGCACCCAGCGCATGCGGGTGAGCGGTGGTCAGTGGAAAGTTACGGAACACGAACTGCAAATCATCGCGAAAATGCTGTTGTAGCTTTTTGACCACTCAATACGCTTCACCGCAATAGGGACATTGATAGTCACCAAAATCCACCAGTGTGACCTTGGCTTGCGCACTTCCCTGGCGATGGTCGGTTGCACATACCGGGACTTTGAGATTGGCCATGTGATCACCTATTAATGTTAGGTTGGCGTGCTTTGTGATGAATTCGCCAGAGCATCCAGAATGCCGTCCGCCCCGGGATTGATTGCCATCGGGGAGACGTAGCTCCAGGCGACCACTCCCTCCTTGTCAATCACGAACAGCGCCCGCTTACAAGCCCCCAGGTGGGACTCGTACGCCCCACTGTCGTGCCACAGCCCCTTTGGGCTCGAAATCGGTCAGCAGGCTGAAGTGAAAATTCCGATCTTTGGCAAAGGCCTGATGACACCGGGCGCTGTCAACTGAGATACCCAGTAGCGCCGCACCGTATTCTCTGAATGTGGGTAGCAACTGGTTGTACAAATTCAGTTGGTCACCGCACACCGAAGTCCAGTCAGCGGGATAAAACGCCAGTATCACGGGGGTTTCCCTTTAGCTCGCGCAGCGACAACTGTTGATCAGGGGTTGCGTACAGAGTGAAGTCGGGCGCGACAGTGCCGGCCGGCAGCGGCCCTTGAACCAGGTCGCCATTCGTTTCTTTTGCATCATCCAATTCTGAAGTGTGCATTGCTTGAGCCCTAATAGATGGGCGGTTGGGGTCTGCTCAGCGGGATACGACTTGCCCGGCGGGATAATTCCATCCACCGCAAAGTGGTTTATAAATGGCGACGATGCCGCGATTCACCTCGATCTCAGCCTGAGCCTGAGCCTGATTGTCTTCGGCTGCGAGACGTTCACGTTCCGCATCAAGAAGCAGGAGGAGATCCGCCGTGCTTTCGCGGTATTGGATTGAGGGCCAAGTGTGTAGCAGAACCGCAGGATTCGCTCTGGCTCATCGATGACTATAGTCGCTGGTGACGCTTACCGTAGTCGCTGAACGAATTTTCGATATCCTCCAGTGCCAGCAACACTTCGGGCGCTTATTTTGCTGCCAATTTAGGCAACTGTTTTACCCGATGGTTTGGCACCTGACTCGACGCTACCCTTCATCCCCGCCACGCTGGAGCTGGGCGGCATATCGGCGAATATTGCGTTGCGCTTACTGGAAAGCATGGGGCATGATGATGTAGTCCTAACAACAGGAGGCACGTCATGGTCAACGTAGCGTTGTTCGTTCGTCTGGAAGCAAAGCCCGGGAAAGAGAAAGAGGTAGAGAGCTTTCTCTTGGGTGGCCTTCCAATAGTGGAGGAAGAACCAGCCACTACGGCTTGGTTCGCCATCCGCTTGGGGCCGTCCACCTTTGGCATCTTTGACGCCTTCCCGGATGAAGCAGGCCGGCAGACTCATCTTTCAGGCAAGGTCGCAGCGGCGCTTAAGGCCAAGGCTGCCGAGCTGTTTGCCACACCGCCGTCAATCGAGAAGGTTGACGTCCTCGCGGCCAAGCTACCCGGCTAAGCAAGTCCAGTAAGGCGCTCCAACCAACACTCCTGCCGCCACTTTGCAGCGTCAGAGGCGCGGCTGAGTTTGGACGTGTAGCGATGCCAACTGGGATAAAGCCGTGGAGGGGGGACTGGCGATCCTGCTTAAGCCCGTATCCACACCACTGTGCAAGCCGAATTGCCCGATGCCCTGTGATGGGATATGGAGCCGG
This sequence comes from Pseudomonas sp. AP42, assembly GCF_001728935.1. Classification (NCBI taxonomy): domain Bacteria; kingdom Pseudomonadati; phylum Pseudomonadota; class Gammaproteobacteria; order Pseudomonadales; family Pseudomonadaceae; genus Pseudomonas; species Pseudomonas sp. AP42. The sequence goes on along the minus strand of NZ_LYSO01000150.1, from coordinate 9,955 downwards.
ACGCAGCACCGAAACCCATCAAAACGCGAGCCTGACTCCGGTTTTCTACATCTTCCAGCAACGAATTCACCAGCGCCTGGCACATCTACAGCGAATGTTCGGTCGCTGGATTGACAGCGATAGGCGAAAGGTTCCCGGGGCAGGGCAGGGGATTCAACGCGGGCGCCGAACTTGCAACACTAAACTCCGGTCAACATGAGCGTTCGGCCCACCCGGATCAACAGCACGTTGCCATCACGAACAGCGGGACGGGAGCCCATGCCAAACCCTTCATTCGGTGAATCCTCCTGCAACACTGCGGCCAGCGGCCTGGTGGAAGTGCGCGGCGCGCGGGAAAACAATCTCAAGGACGTCGATGTCGCCATTCCACGCAATGCGCTCGTGGTGTTTTCCGGTGTGTCGGGTTCCGGCAAGTCCTCGCTTGCCTTCGGCACGATCTATGCCGAGGCGCAGCGGCGCTACTTCGAGTCGGTTGCCCCCTATGCGCGGCGATTGATCGACCAGGCGGGCGTTCCGGATGTCGATGCGATCGACGGCCTGCCGCCAGCGGTCGCATTGCAGCAACAGCGTGGGGCGAGCAATGCGCGCTCTTCCGTAGGCAGTGTGACCACGCTGTCCAGTTTCATACGCATGATGTACTCGCGTGCCGGCGCCTATCCCGCCCATCAACCGATGTTGTACGCAGAGGACTTTTCGCCAAACACGCCGCAAGGGGCATGTCCGGCGTGTCATGGCCTGGGCCACGTGTACGAGGTGACGGAGGCGAGCATGGTACCCGACCCGTCGCTTAGCATACGTGATCGGGCCATCGCCGCCTGGCCACCGGCCTGGCATGGTCAGAACCTGCGCGACATCCTGGTCACCATGGGCTACGACGTCGACCGCCCCTGGAAGGACCTGTCCAGGAAAGACCGTGACTGGATCCTGTTCACCGAGGAGACGCCCACGGTACCCGTCTACGCGGGCTTCACACCTGCCCAAACCCGTGACGCACTCAAGCGCAAGCTCGATCCCAGCTACATGGGGACCTTCACCGGCGCGCGACGCTATGTGCTGCACACCTTTGCCAATACCCAGAGCGCATTGATGAGAAAGCGCGTGTCGCGCTACATGGAAGGCAAGCCATGTCCGACCTGCCACGGCAAGCGGCTCAAGGCCGAGGCGCTGTCGGTCACCTTTGCCGGGGTGGACATCGGCGAGTTTATGCAAATGCCGCTGGACCGCCTGGCTGCGCTGCTCGAGCCCATCGCCCAGGGCGATTTTCGCGCGCACGCAGCCGGGGAGGGCACCGACCTGGCCGCGACCCGTCGTGATCGATCCGAACGCGCCGCGCGCGGTCGTGCGGTGCATGCCGAATCGCCTGACGTGCGCCGGACCTCGGCGCTCTCGGAGGAGAAGCGCCTTGCCGCGCAGCGCCTGGTCGGGGGTGTGATGGCGCGACTGCGCCAGCTGCGCGGATTGGGCCTGGGTTACCTCACCCTGGATCGGGCCACCCCGACGCTGTCGGCTGGCGAGCTGCAACGCTTGCGCTTGGCCACGCAACTGAGCTCCATGCTGTTTGGCGTGGTGTATGTGCTCGACGAACCCTCAGCAGGCCTGCACCCCTCAGACAGCCAGTCGCTGTACGACGCTCTGGACAAGCTGCGCGATGCCGGCAATTCGGTGTTCGTGGTGGAACACGACCTCGACTTGATGCGCCGCGCGCAATGGCTGGTGGATGTGGGGCCGGATGCGGGAGAGCGGGGCGGCCATGTGCTTTACAGCGGTGTGCCGCAAGGGCTGCGTGAGATTGCCGAGTCGCGCACCGCACGTTATCTGTTCGATGAAATCCCCGCGCCGGCTAGCCGTGGGCGCGAACCCGCCGGCTGGCTGGAGTTGCGAGGTATTCGGCGGCACAACCTGCATGGCGTGGATGCCAACATCCCGCTCGGCGTGCTGACGGCGGTGACCGGCATCTCGGGTTCGGGCAAATCCAGCCTGGCCGCTCAGGCCTTGCCGGAACTGTTGTTGTTGCACCTGGGACACGAGCCCGAGGACGATGCGGCCGAAAACGCCAGCAGCGAAGGGCCGGCGATGATCGAAGTCACCGGTGGCCACCTTGCAGGCGATGTGGAGGTGATCCAGCGCCTGGTCCAGGTCGACCAGAAGCCGATTGGCCGCACGCCACGTTCCAACCTGGCCACCTACACCGGTCTGTTCGATCACGTGCGAAAACTGTTTGCCGCGACGCCGGACGCGCGCCGTCGTCGCTTCGACGCCGGTCGGTTTTCCTTCAACGTGTCGAAGGGGCGCTGCGAGACGTGCGAAGGCGAGGGTTTCGTCAGCGTTGAGCTGCTGTTCATGCCCAGCGTCTACGCACCCTGTCCCACGTGCCATGGCGCGCGCTATAACGAGGCTACGCTCGCCGTGCGCTGGAATGGGAGCAACATCGCCGATGTGCTGAACATGACGGTGGAAGAAGCCCAGGACTTCTTTGCGAGCCAGGACGCCATCGCGCGGCCGTTGCAGCTACTGCGGGACATCGGGCTGGGTTATCTGCGCCTTGGGCAGCCCGCCACGGAGTTGTCGGGGGGCGAAGCGCAACGCATCAAGCTCGCCACGGAGCTTCAGCGAAGCCAGCGAGGTCGCAGCCTGTATGTGCTCGACGAGCCGACTACCGGCCTGCACGCGTCGGATGTCGACCGCTTGCTAGTACAATTGCAGCGCCTGGTCGATGCTGGCAATACCGTAGTGATGATCGAGCACGACATGCGCGCGGTGACCCAGGCCGACTGGGTAGTCGACGTCGGGCCCGGCGCGGGAGAGGCGGGCGGCCGGATCGTGGCGGTCGGCACGCCTCGGCAGGTAGCGGTCGCGCCAACAAGCCAGACAGCTCCCTTCATGGCTGAGGCGCTCAGGCGCGTGCCACAGTCAGTCGACTGATCGCACAAGACCGACCTTGTTCTCGTTACGATCGCAAGGTTGGTACGCGTACTCCGCTTGAATCGAAAATGGCACTTCACAGCCGGCCGCTACCAACCGATTCTATTGAAAAAGTTGGTCCTTCCAAACTGCCGGATCATCGACTGGTGAAACGCCTTTTTTGCAAGCTGGTACGTGAATTCCGAGTCCGCAAGCCTCTGCCGAAGGTAAAGATCTCAATCTCGGACGCGTACTTTTCTGATGCGCAAGCCACGGTTACGTGTGAAAAACCCACGGGGGCAGCCAGGCCTGATAGATTTAAAAGCCAATTTTCATAGTCTTCTCTTCGCAGTGCCGTTCAAAAAGTGCCAGGGACCAGAATTGTTCGATCGACGTTTCTGATATCGGTGTGACCGCATGCGCCATCGACACATCCAGCTCCTTGTGCAGGATCTGCAACGCCTTACTGACACCTGACTCGCCCATTGCGCCGAGTTCGTAGACCATGGCGCGAGCTATCAATGTGCCGCCTGCGCCCAGAGCCCATGCGTTGAGCACATCCTGGCCGCTACGAATGATCTGGCGTGTTGCTGGGGCGGTTTAGCTCACCAGGAAGGGACATCGTACCCTGATCAGGCTACGAAGCCGGACAGCTACTGGCCTTGGAAATCGAAACGGGATTTAGCGTCTTTAAACACTCTGTGCCGATTGCTGCCGATCAATCCGAGCCGGAGTCGACCTGAAACAAGCGCTCCGCGTGCGCCACAAAACTTTAAGTGATTCAGTATTGAAGAGTCTGACTTAGGAGAGAAACGGCCTGAGCACGACGGTCGGCAAGTGATCTGGCAGATCGCTGCGCGACGCAGCACCTACAAGCATTTGAGCAAACGCAGTGCGCTGTACAAGGCCAGGCGCAAGATCGAGAAGGCCAAAGCCCAGGTACGTGCGAAGGTCGAACATCCGTTTCGGGTGATCAAGCGTCAGTTCGGTTATGTGAAGACCCGCTTCCGTGGCCTGGCCAAGAATACGGCGCAATTGACCACACTATTCGCGCTGTCGAATCTGTGGCTGGTGCGCCGGCAATTATTGTCTGCTGCGGGAGAGGTGCGCCCGTGGGGGCAGAAAACCAAGGCTATGCCTTGGTTTTCCAATAATCAGCGGCTGAAAATCGGGGTTTTCGGCATCTCCAAGCCGTCCATTTGCGGCTGGTGGGTAACTTGTTCGGAGAATCCTTAGTCGAATTGTGTGCCTTTTTGAATCAGCTCGACTTTGTAACCGTTGGGATCTTCAATGAAAGCGATTATCGTGCGTCCATGTTTCATGACACCTGCTGACCGAGGAACGCGATATCCCAGGATTGCTGCGCGGTTGCACACCGCCTCTGCATCCTCAACCTCGATAGCGACATGCCCATAAGCATCGCCAAGTTCATATCTATCCTGTCCCCAATTTAGCGTCAGTTCCAAGACGGCAGATTCTGTCTCTGGGCCATACCCGAGGAAAGCAAGGGTGAATTTCCCCTCCGGATAGTCTTTCCTTCTCAAAAGGCTCATGCCGAGCACTTTGGTGTAGAAGTGAATGGTTTTATCCAAATCTACTACGCGTAGCATGGTATGTAGGATGCGCATTAGTTTCTCCGCTGCTGCATCGGCCCGCAAGGCCGACATCTCTTAGAAGGCTTTCTCTAACAGAGACGAAAGCCGTGCGTCCACGCCCTATCTACCGCGAGCCCTTGAGGCCAGAAGATTAAGGTCATTGGATGCCTTTGCGAGACCTATGTTGCGCTTACACTGGGCTCACTAAAAGTGACAAAAAGTGACTAGTGCCATCACAAAAGGAAAATGTCTTGAAGCTTTCACAGCTCGGTTTTTTTTGCGCCGTCGTAGAGTGCGGCACAATAGCCGCCGCCGCGGTACAGCTGCATTGCGTACCCTCGAACATCACAACACGGCTGCGAGAGCTTGAAAACCAGCTGGGTGTCGTCCTGTTCAACCGAGAAAAAAACCGGTTGCTGGTTACACCCGAAGGTAGGCTGGTTTACCGCAACGCAAAATTGCTCGTCGATCTCGCAGCTGAAACACGCTCGCTGTTTTCGACCGATTCCATTAATGGCGTGCTTCGAGTCGGGGCGCTGGATGTAGCGCTGGCTAATCATCTACCCCAGCGTCTCGTACGGTATCGTCTTGAGGCGCCAGGAGTAGAGCTCCACATCCGCCCGGAGCACTCGTTACGCTTGGAGCGACTATTAATCGATGGCGAGCTTGATCTGATCCTCACTGATGGCCCAATCGAGCATCCGTTGCTTGAAAGCCGCTTAGCCTTTCGTGAGCGCTTGCTGAGAGTGGTACCGAAGGCTTTCTCCTCGCCCACCCTCGAAAACCTGGCTGGACTTGAGCTGTATGTATTTGGTCGCACCTGTCACTACAGACTCCAGGTTGACAACTGGCTTGAAAGCAACGGCATCCATCCTCGGGCGATTCTGGAAATCGAGTCGTATCCGAGTATTTTTGCATGTATAGCAGAAGGGCTAGGATTCGCTTGTGTGCCGGAAAGTTATGTCGACCGTTACGCTAGCCGAGCGGATACATTTCAGGCCGATTATGTGCCTGGTCTGGACTCGAGCGATATCTATTTCGTCTGGCGAAAAAGTCAGCAGTCCCCCTTAATCAAAAACTTCATCGAGATAATTGATATGCAGAGCAATTGAGCGTTAACGAGTCCAGAAAGCCGCGCTGGTGCTGATTGTACCCCGCACAGTAAAAATACTCTGTTAAGCAGAAACCAGCGAATACCTTTCTGACGAAAATGAAGGGGGCCGCTATTCTTGTCAATGCCAAGACCCTAATTTGGAGTCGCGAGGAAGAGTTCCTGCAGGACGTGCTCCGTCAGGTGGCCGCAGTGAATTTCCGTGGTGCGATCGATAACGACGGCCGGCCGCTGGCAATCGAAGCGATCAGTGCCACTGAACGGGCCGCCGAGGCCATCGCGGGCAAGCAGGGTTAAAAAACTCACCCCACGACGCTCGGAGGGTTGTCAGGCAAGTCCTACAGTTTGACCGCATCTTCAAGCCTGATCGAGCTCGCTCGACAGATTAAGAAGGGACTCGTACATGACAATCCTCCTTTCAGCTGACTGACATGATCTCGAACAGAAGACACAGAGCGCCCAATGCTGGACGGTGTGCTTCCTACGTTAATGGCAGGAAAAGCGCCACTGGCCAAGGCGTGAATGCTGCCCGGGCGCCCAAGACCCGGTCGCAGAGCTTGTTGCAGTTCGCGCTGCAGTCTCTCGAACTTGACAATGGTGATCTTCGCCTTCGTTCCCGGCGTCGATCCGAACGATCTCGATCTGCAGATCACCGAGGGTTGCTATCGATTTCTGGCGAACGCCGGCCGGTGCGCATCGCAGATGAGGGCAATTGCTCCGTGTATGCCAACGAGCGTTTTTCCGGACGCTTCAAGCGTACTGTGAGCCTCAACGATGAGGTTGATACCAACAAGGTCGAAGCTCACTGTTGCGACGGTGTTCTGTGCATCTCGCTACCTCGTCGTGAGGTGGTGCAGCCCAGGCGTATAGCCATTCAGTAACAGCATCGGTTTGAAGGAGGAATCACCATGAACGAAAAGCAAGCAGTCGTGCGCAATGAGACTGAACCCCAAATACTGCTGCCGCGTGTCGATGCATTCGAAGACGACAACGAAATTTAATTGTTTGCGGACCTTCCGGGCGTGCCCAAGGTGCATCTCGTGGTCAATGTGGAAGGTGACACGCTTTTGCTGGAAGGGGAGATCATGCCGCAGATGTCCCAACAACTGGAGGTCGTTTACGCCGAGATCCAGCTGTCGCGATTCAGGCGAGAATTTACCTTGAGCTCTGAGCTGGATACGACCCGGATCGGCGCTGAGCTACGGGACGGCGTGCTGAGCTTGCGCGCGCATGCCCAGCCTCGTAAGATCGTCGCGAAGAGCGAGTAGGGCCTTGAGTGTGCGGAGGTCGACCCCATGGACAAAGTAGCTAAACTCAAACATGGACCGGTGGAAACTTTGTATTCGCTGCCCGAGGGCTGGCGTCAGCTTCGTGATATTACCAGCGAGGCGCTGACGCGCTTCACGCCCGTCAACCGGAGCAGGAGCTCGTCGGAGGTTCCTTCCTAGTCACTCGCACTTGCGTCGAACTGGGGATTGCTGGCCAGCGATCGTTACGAGGATGGCGACCAGATCGTCGTTCGCCTTGATATGCCGGAAATGGTGAAGGAGGATCTGAATATGGAAGTGCGGGGAGGAGCCCTGATCATTAGCGATGAAAAGCACATCGAGCAGGAGCAGGGTAATGTGGCGTTATCGCGTCCGGCAGTACACCTTCGGCAGTTTCCGGCGCACCTTTCAGCCTCCCGCTCCGGTCAATGCCCAGCAGGCGAGAGCTAGATGCAGCAACGGCGTGTTGCGTGTCGAACTGCCCAAGGAAGAGCGCGCGCGTGGCAGGCGGATCGAGGTTCGCTCGGGTTGATACTGCGCTTCATCTTGTCTGTCGCAGGCAAGGGACACCCCTCGTCACCTGGAATGCCCGCCCGCCGCAAACTCGCGGGCGGGCAGTTCTTGAACCGGGGAAGTAGAGAGTGTCAGCGCTCACCACGCCAGATTACTTTGTGCCATTACGCAGCGTCTCAGGATCACGGCTTGAGACGCTGTCAGCAGCGGGATCCGAGACAACCAAAGCAACGAGTGCTCCAGCTGCAAACTACGGGGTATGGATTCCATGTGCTACTCGTCGTGCGCCTAGTAGTCGCCCTGGGCGCGGGCCTGGAGTCCGACGCGCCAGTCCTGGTCAAGCTGGTCGTCGGTGCCGAGTTGAGAGATGTCCTTTTCTACCGGTCGGGGACCATGCACCTCGAGGAGCATTTGAAAGTGTCCGTTCGAAGGCATACGATCGAGAGTCTACATGCAAGCTACAGCGCCGCCACGGTGACACCACGCCGGATGCGGTCAGCAGACCGGGAGGTGTTACTTGAAATGCACAACCGATATGCCCGCCAGTGTCATCACGACACTCACCTACCTGGTCAAGCACGATGCGAAGCCCTATGTGCATACCGAGGCTCTGACCGGCGACAGTGAACCGCATTACTTTGCCGAGCAGGAGGAGCGCGAGGTCACGATACACAACGGTCGTCCGTTGGCAGACAGCCTTTCTCTGGACAAGCAGGGGTTCGAATTCCATCGGCGGGATACGGTGGTCGACGATCTCTACGACGATACCTCAGTGGAAAACGTCTACTATGAAGAGGTCAAGGCCTTGATCAAGGAGTTGACGGGCGCGAGCCGGGTCATCATCTTCGACCACACCAGGCGCAGCGACGCCGAGGGGCGGGATGTTCGCGGTCCAGCCAGCCGTGTGCATAATGACTACACAGAGCGCTCGGGGCCTGAACGTATCCGCGACGCGCTGGGCATGGATCAGGCCGCCACACTGGCAGCGGTGCCGGTGGCCCAGATCAACCTCTGGCGCCCGATGAGCGGGCCCGTTAAGCGCTCGCCGCTGGCCGTGCTGGACGCCTCGACGCTCGACCCCAATGACCTACTGGCCACCGCCCTGGTCTATCCGGATCGTATCGGTGAGATCTACCACCTGGCCTACAATCCGCACCAGCGCTGGTACTATTTTCCGGACATGCTCCGTGACGAAGTCTTGCTGATCAAGGGGTATGACTCGCGTCACGACGGCCGAGCCCGCTTCACGCCCCATACCGCCTTCCGGGACCCAAATACGCCGCCGGGAGCCCCACCGCGCGAGAGTATCGAAGTTCGCACCCTGGCCTTCTTTGATTAAGTTTTTGCCACCTGGCGGATAGCTGATCCACCCATGACTGCAGAGCCCTCGGCTACGGTGTGGGTGATGCCAAACCGATGTCGCTCTCTAGCGATTTCGTCCGCGCACCAACGAAAGCTCAATCATCCGACTCATCTCGGCGAGCTCTGGAACCCCGTCATAGCGAAGCCCGTCAATGTAAAACGCTGGGGTGCCATTCACGCCGCTGCGTTCGCCGCCATTAAAGTCGGATTGTATTTTGGGGAGGTAAATATCGTCCTGCATGGCAAGAACGAGTTCTTCGCTGGAGAGGCCGTGTTTTTGAACGATGGCCCGAAATAGCGGCTGCGCACTGAAGCGCATCGGTGAAGATGTCAGCGAAAAGCTGGACTACACGCCGGGCGTGTTTACCGTTGAGCGCCATGTTCGTGGCAAGTGGGTTTGTGATGACTGTGAAACGCTGATCCAGGCGCCGGTACCTGCGCAAATTATCGACAAAGGCATTCCGACTGCCGGATTACTGGCCCACGTCATGGACGCGAAGTTCGCTGACCATCTTCCGCTTTACCGTCAGGAAACGATTTTCGGTCGAGCTGGCTTGGCGATTCCACGTTCGACGTTGGCCCAATGGGTTGGCATGACGGGTGTGCAGTTGCAGCCGCTGGTCGACGCCCTGCGTGACGTAGTGATCGGGCAGCAGGTCGTGCACGCGGATGAAACACCCGTGCAGATGCTCGCTCCGGGCACGAAGAAAACCCACCGCTCTTATGTTTGGGCTTACGCCACCAGCCAGTTCTGCGAAACAGCCGCTGTCGTCTACGACTTCAGCCCCAGCCGCGCCGGCGAGCATGCTTGCAACTTCCTGCAAGGCTGGAAAGGCAAGTTGGTCTGCGACGATTTTGGCGGTTACAAGGCCAGCTTCGAACTCGGCGTGACCGAGATCGGCTGCATGGCCCACGCCCGGCGCAAGTTTTTCGAATTGCATGCCACCAACAAGAGCCAGCTCGCCGAGCAGGCCCTGCGTTATATCCAGTTGTTGTACGAAATCGAGAGCGAAGTGCGTGACCTGGACTCGGATTTACGGTGCCGAATACGGAAAGAAAAAGCCGCGCCAGTGATGGATAGACTACATACCTGGATGATCGCCCAGCGTGATCTTGTCCCCGAAGGTTCGGCTATCAGCAGAGCACTCGATTACAGCCTTAAACGCTGGGCAGCGCTGTCGCGCTACCTCGATGACGGGGCTGTA
>NZ_LYSO01000149.1:0-13138 GCF_001728935.1 Pseudomonas sp. AP42 | reverse complement strand
GGGCGGAACCCTAAGTGGCCGTTACCTAAATAACGGATATGTACCCGGTCCAACTGTGTTGACTGTTAGGCCGCCTTCGCGAGCAAGCCCGCTCCCACAGTTGGAATGTGGGGTGTCAGATAGAGAAGTGTCGGCTGGTAGGCCGCCATCGCAGGCAAGCCAGCTCCCACAGAGAGATCGCGGGGTGTCAGGTAGATATGCATCGGCTGTCGGGCCGTCATCGCGAGCAAGCCAGCTCCCACTTTTTAATCCGCGTGTGTGTCAGCGGGATTCGCCGAGCAACAAGCCCTGCTCCCGCGCGCACAACTCCACCACATAATCCCACAACACCCGCAACCGCACCGACTTGTGCAGCTCCCGACGCGAGCTGATCCAATAGCTGCGCTGAATGCCCTCTGCCGGCAACAACGGCACCAACTCCCCATCCCCAGCCGCCATAAAACACGGTAACACTGCAATGCCCAACCCCGAACGCGCCGCCTGGTGCTGGGCGATCACGCTGGTGCTGTGGAACACCACCTTAGGGTTACGGCAGAAGCTGTTGAGTAACTTCAGCTCCTGGCTGAACAGCAGGTCATCGACGTAATCGATCCAGGCATGGGCAGCAAGGTCTTCACGCTTCTCGATAGGCGGGTTGCGCGCCAGATAGGCACGGCTGGCGTACAGCGCCAGGCGATAATCAGTGAGTTTGCGCGTCACCAATTGATCGGCGCTGGGGCGCTCCAGGTGGATGCTGATCTCCGCCTCGCGGTTGAGGATACTGACAAAACGCGGCACCGCGACCAGCTCCACCTCCAATCCTGGATAGCGTTCAAACAACCCGCCCATGCGCGCGGCCAAAAACATCACCCCCAGCCCTTCGGCCACGCCGAGGCGAATCTTGCCCAGGGGCGCAGCAGAATGGGTGAGCTCGTCTTCGGCCAACAGTGCCACGTTCTCCATGGCCTCCGCATGTTTGAGCAGCGCTTCGCCGGCAGGCGTCAATTCATAGCCCTGGGCATGTTGCACGAACAACGCCGTGCCGAGGCTTTTCTCGATGGCGTCGATATGCCGGGCCACGGTGGCATGCGTGGTTTTCAGGCGTTGGGCGGCGGTGAGCAGGCGGCCACTGCGCTGTAACTCGAGAAAAAACCGCAGGTCATTCCAGTCGAACATATCGCCTCCAGTGCCCGGGCCAGCCGCCGTTGTTTAAAAACGCACAGCGGGTGGGTAAAAACTAACATTTTTAAGACGAAAACTAACAACTAGGATGGGGCCAATAAGAAAAACAAGCGAGACCCCAGATGCCCAATGCAACTGCTGAATACGATTACATCGTCGTCGGCGCCGGCCCCGCCGGATGCCTGCTGGCCAATCGTCTGTCCGCCAACCCGGCTCACCGTGTGCTGCTGCTGGAAGCCGGTGGCCGCGACAACTACCCCTGGATCCATATCCCTGTCGGCTACCTGTTCTGCATCGGCAACCCACGCACCGACTGGTGCTTCAAGACCCAATCCCAAGCTGGCCTGCAAGGGCGCGCCTTGAGCTATCCACGGGGCAAAGTGCTGGGCGGCTGCTCGTCCATCAACGGCATGATCTATATGCGCGGCCAGGCCCAGGACTACGACGGCTGGGCGGCGGCGGGCAACGCGGGCTGGGCCTGGAAAGACGTACTGCCGCTGTTCAAACAGAGCGAAAACCATTTTGCCGGCGGCTCTGAATTCCACAACGAGGGCGGCGAGTGGCGCGTCGAGCAACAGCGCCTGTCGTGGCCGATCCTCGATGCGTTTCGTGAGGCGGCTGCCCAAAGCGGCATCGCCAATATCAATGATTTCAACCAGGGCGATAACGAGGGTTGCGGTTACTTCCAGGTCAACCAGAAAGCCGGTGTGCGCTGGAATGCGGCCAAGGCGTTTCTCAAGCCGATCCGCCACCGCCCCAACCTCACCGTGCTGACTGAGGTGGAAGTTGAGCGTGTGCTGCTGGAAAACGGTCGTGCCTCGCAGGTACTGGGGCGTCAACACGGCCAGTCGATGGGCTGGAAGGCGCGCAAGGAGATTGTGCTGTGCGCCGGCTCGGTGGGTTCGCCGGGGATTCTGCAACGTTCAGGGATCGGCCCTTCCCAGGTGCTCAAGCCGCTGGGTATCGACGTGGTGCACGAGCTGCCAGGTGTTGGTGGCAACCTGCAAGATCACCTGCAACTGCGCCTGATCTACAAACTGGAAAATGCCCGCACCCTGAACCAGATCGCCGGCACATTGTGGGGCAAGATGGGCATGGGCCTGCGCTACCTGTACGACCGCAGCGGCCCGCTGTCGATGGCGCCCAGCCAGCTCGGCGCGTTTGCCCGCTCCGGGCCGGAGCAGACCTCGGCCAACCTGCAATACCACGTGCAGCCACTGTCCCTGGAGCGCTTTGGCGAACCGTTGCACGGCTTCCCGGCATTTACTGCGTCGGTTTGCGACCTGCGCCCGCAAAGTCGCGGCCGGGTGGATATTCGTTCGGCCAACCCGGCGGATGCGCCGCTGATACAACCCAATTACCTCAGCCACCCCGAAGACTTGCGCATCGCCGCCGACGCCATTCGCCTGACCCGGCGCATCGTCGCCGCTCCGGCCCTGAGCCAGTTCAAACCGGTGGAATACCTGCCTGGCCAAGCCCTGCAAACTGAAGAACAACTGCACGAGGCCGCCGCTCGGATCGGCACCACGATTTTCCATCCGGTGGGCACCTGCCGCATGGGCGATGACAAGGACGCGGTGGTCGACAGCCAACTGCGCGTACACGGCATCCCCGGCCTGCGCATTGCCGATGCGTCGATCATGCCGCGCATCACCTCCGGCAATACCTGCTCACCCACGCTGATGATCGCGGAGAAAGCCGCGCAGCTCATCCTGTCACCCAACACTGTAGGCGCGAGCTTACTCGCGAAAAACCCACCAGCACCGCGCACTACAGGGTACCCCGCGTAATCGTTGACGTTGAAAAAATAGCGGCGCTGAGGTTGGCGCCGACAGTGGAACAACAATAAATAATCACTGTGAGGGACACCCGATGTCAGAACATGCTCAACCCCTGGGCTCGGCGGCCAGTGCAAGTACCGCCAACGAATCAAGAAAGGTCATCTTCGCCTCCTCCCTGGGGACGGTGTTCGAGTGGTATGACTTTTTCCTCTACGGCGCCCTGGCGGCGGTGATCAGCAAGCAGTTCTTTGCCGGGGTCAACGACACCACGGCGTTTATCTTTGCCTTGATGGCCTTTGCCGCAGGCTTTGTGGTGCGGCCATTCGGTGCGCTGGTGTTCGGCCGCCTGGGCGATATGATCGGGCGCAAGTACACCTTCCTCGTGACCATCATCCTGATGGGCGTGGCAACCTTCTGCGTCGGGTTGCTGCCGACCTACGCCAGCATCGGCATTGCCGCGCCGATCATCCTCATTGTGCTGCGCATGCTGCAGGGCCTGGCACTGGGCGGCGAATACGGTGGTGCCGCTACCTACGTGGCCGAGCATGCGCCACCGGGCAAGCGCGGGCTGCATACCAGCTGGATTCAATCCACCGCCACCCTCGGCCTGCTGCTGTCGCTGCTGGTGGTGCTGGCCTGCCGTTACTTCACCGGCGATCAGTTCGAAGTGTGGGGCTGGCGCATTCCGTTCCTGTTTTCCATCGTGCTGCTGGGCATCTCGACCTGGATCCGCATGAGCCTGCACGAGTCGCCCGCCTTCTTGAAAATGAAAGAAGAAGGCAAGGCGTGCAAGGCGCCGATTCGCGAGTCGTTCGGCAAGTGGGAAAACCTCAAGGTGGTGCTGATCGCCCTGTTCAGCATCAACGGCGGGCAGGCCGTGACCTTCTACGCGGCGCAGTTTTATGTGCTGTTCTTCCTCACCCAGTTCCTGCGCATGGACCCGGCCCTGGCCAATATGCTGTTGATCATCAGCGTGGTGATTGGCGCGCCGTTCTTTATCCTGTTTGGCTGGCTGTCGGACAAGGTCGGGCGCAAGCCGGTGCTGATGCTCGGCCTGCTGTTGGCGACCGCGCTGTACTTCCCGATCTTCAAGGGCCTGGCGCACTACACCAACCCGGCGATGGACCAGGCTAGCCAACAAGCGCCGATCACCGTACTGGCCGACCCGGCCACCTGCACCTTCCAGTTCGACCCAGTGGGCAAGGCCCGTTTTGACAGCCCGTGCGACAAGGTCAAGACCTTCCTGGTCAAACAGGGCCTGCCCTACAGCAGCGCCGCCGCCCCTGCGGGCAGCCCGGTGCAAGTGAGCGTGGGCGATGTGCGTATCGACGGTTTTGACGAAGCGGCCCTGCGTGGCGCCGTGGCCCTGGCCGGCTACCCGTCATCGGCGGATGTGGCCCAGGTCAACAAGCTGATGGTGGTGGTGCTGATCGTGGTGCTGATCTTCATCGCCGCCATGTGCTACGGGCCGTTGGCAGCGCTGATGGTGGAGCTGTTTCCGACGCGCATCCGCTACACCTCGATGTCCCTGCCCTACCACATCGGTAACGGCTGGTTTGGCGGGTTCCTGCCGACGGTATCGTTCGCCCTGGTGGTGTACACCGGCGATATTTTCTATGGGTTGTGGTACCCGGTGGTGGTGACGGGCGTGAGCCTGATCGTCGGGCTGTTCTGCCTTAAAGAAACCCGGCATGTGGATATCGAAAACAACTGATACCTCCCCCCTGTAGGAGCGAGCTTGCTCGCGAAGAACCTGAGCGCAACGCGGGGCACCAGGCGCCCCGCGTCATCATAACGACCTTCGCGAGCAAGCTCGCTCCTACAGCGGTGTGCGGCGCCCACACAAATTGCTGTACATCCATACAGATAATGGTTGCTCAAATCCCTTCAAATAAGCATCCTGCAAGGCATCAACCTGATCTGATGTGATGACCATGCGGCTGTACCTCTGTGAAAAACCCTCCCAGGCCAAGGATATCGCGGCCGTGCTCGGCGCCAGCCGCCGCGGCGATGGGTGCTGGCTGGGTCATGGAGTCACGGTCACCTGGTGCATCGGCCACTTGTTGGAAACCGCTCCGCCCGACGCTTACGACGCCAAGTACAAACGCTGGGTGCTGGCCGACCTGCCGATCGTTCCGGAAAAATGGAAGATGCTGGTCAAGCCCAAGACCGCCAGCCAATACAAGGCCGTCAAACGCTTGCTGGGGGAAGCCCAGGAACTGGTGATCGCCACCGACGCCGACCGTGAAGGCGAGATGATCGCCCGTGAACTGGTGGAGCATTGCCGCTACCGCGGGCCGATCCAGCGGCTGTGGCTGTCGGCACTCGACGACGCCTCCATTCGCAAGGCCCTGGCGGCGCTCAAACCCGGTGCAGAAACCTTCAGCCTGTATCACTCGGCCCTGGGGCGCTCGCGTGCCGACTGGCTGATCGGCATGAACATGAGCCGCCTGTTTACCCTGCTGGGGCGCCAATCCGGTTACCAAGGCGTGCTGCCGGTTGGCCGGGTGCAAACCCCGACCTTGCGCCTGGTGGTGGACCGTGATCGCAGC
Source organism: Pseudomonas sp. AP42 (assembly GCF_001728935.1). Lineage (NCBI taxonomy): Bacteria > Pseudomonadati > Pseudomonadota > Gammaproteobacteria > Pseudomonadales > Pseudomonadaceae > Pseudomonas > Pseudomonas sp. AP42. Next base: position 7,644 of record NZ_LYSO01000149.1, on the reverse strand, counting down.
ATCGCCGATTTCGTGCCGGTGGCCTATTGGGCCATCGATGTCGACCTGCACCACGAGCACATGACCTTCACCGCCCAATGGCGCGCCCCTGAGGATGCCTGTGACGACCAGGGCCGTTGCCTCAACCCGCAACTGGCGCGGGACGCCGCCGACGCCATGCTCAACGCCGCCACGGCGCGGCTGGTGAAACTGCGTACCGAACGCATGCGCGAGGTGGCGCCCCTGCCCTTCGACCTTGGCACCTTGCAGGAGATCTGTTCGAAGAAGCTTGGCCTGGGCGCCCAGGAAACCCTGGATATCGCCCAATCCCTGTACGAAACCCACAAGGCCATCACCTACCCGCGCAGCGATTGCGGTTACCTGCCGCTGAGCCAGCACAGTGAAGCGCCGAAGATCCTGGCGGCGCTGGGCCGTGCGGACACCGCGGTCAACGCGCTGATGCCGCACATCGACCCACAGCGCCGTTCGCGGGCTTGGAACGACGCGAAAGTCAGCGCCCACCACGGCATCATCCCCACAGGGGCCGGCAAGGACATCAGCCAACTGACCGGCAAGCACCGTGCGGTCTACACGCTGATTCGTGCGCGCTACCTGGCGCAGTTCCTGCCCAACCATGAATACGACCGCACCCAGGCCGATTTCGACTGTGCCGGCCAGGCGTTGCGCGCGGTGGGCAAAGTCATTATCGAACCGGGCTGGAAACGCGCCTTGCCCGAAGCGCTGGCCCCCGCCAAAGGTCGCGAAGCCCCCGCGCCCCAAGCATTGCCGACGCTGGTGCAGGGCCATGACTACGCCGTGGCCAAGGTCAACCTCAAGGACCTATGGACCCAGCCACCCAAGCCCTTTACCGAAGGCGACCTGATCAAGGCAATGAAAAACGTCGCCAAGCTGGTGGAGGACCCCTTGCTCAAGCAAAAACTCAAGGACACCACGGGCATCGGCACCGAGGCCACCCGCGCCGGGATTATCCAGGGCCTGCTGGACCGCGGCTACCTGGTGAAAAACGGCAAGGCCCTGTCGGCAACCCCGGCCGCGTTCAGCCTGATCGACGCGGTGCCCCGCGCCATCGCCGACCCCGGCACCACCGCCATCTGGGAACAGGCACTGGACATGGTGCAAAGCGGCGAAATGAGCCTGGAAGAATTCGTCGCCAAGCAAGCGGCGTGGATGAGCAAGCAAGTGGCGCGCTGCAACGGCATGCGCATGACCATCACTGGCCCCGCCAGCCCCGCAGGCCGAGGTGCAGCGCCGTGGAAAAAGAAACGCAAGGCCGCCCCGCGTAAGGCTGCTGCCAGCCCCAAGCGCGGGAAAAAACCGGCAAATGCCGGATAAATACCGAAAAAAACCGGCCCATGACGTTTTTCGACAGGTTTAACGCCGCATTGGCCCTTGCTCCGGCGGGTTCGGTCTAGGATTCTGTAGGGGATCTGGACTACCAACAACAACACCGGAGTGGCCGCCATGAAGACCGTTGCACAACTGCTCAAAGCCAAGGACCAGAAGAACCAGGACGTCCACACGATCAAATGGGACCACACCGTGTTTGAAGCGCTGGTGCGAATGTCCGAGAAAAACGTCGGTGCCTTGCCCGTGGTCAAGGATGGCGTAGTGGTCGGCATCATCAGTGAACGGGATTACGCGCGCAAAATCATGCTCAAGGGCCTCTCGTCGGTCACTACCAAGGTCCATGAGGTGATGAGCTCGCCGGTGATCACGGTGGATACTCACAAGAGTGTCGAGGAATGCATGAACATCATGACCGACAGTCACCTGCGCCACCTGCCCGTGGTCGAAGACGGCAAACTGCTGGGCCTGCTGTCCATCGGTGACTTGGTCAAGGAAGCCATTGCCGAACAAGCGGCCTTGATCCAGCAGCTGGAACAGTACATCCGCGGCGAATAGGGGGAACCCATGCTCGACACGCAGGACCATCAGGAAGACCACCTCGACACCCTGCACCGGGCCATGACCGGCCGGCATTTTCTGGTACTGACCGGCGCAGGGATCAGTACATCTTCGGGTATCCCGGATTACCGGGACGGTGAAGGTGTACGCCGGGGCAAGCCACCGATGATGTACCAGGAATTCCTCGCCACTCCAGAGGCGCGGCGCCGCTACTGGGCGCGGGCGATGCTGGGGTGGCCGCGGGTGCGCATTGCCCAGCCGAACAAGGCCCACCTTGCGCTCGCGACGCTGCAACACCGTGGCCATATCAGCGGGCTGATTACGCAGAACGTCGACACCCTGCATGACCAGGCCGGCAGCCAGGATGTGATCGAGCTGCATGGCAGTTTGCATCGGGTGCTGTGCCTGGATTGCCAACTGCGTAGCGAGCGCGATGTGATCCAGCGGCAGATGGAAGTCGATAACCCGCACATGGCACAGGTTCATGCGGTGCAAGCGCCGGATGGCGACACCTTGCTTGATCCCGCGTTTGAACAGCGCTTCCAGGTGCCCCGCTGCCCGCACTGCAATGGCGAACGGCTGAAACCGGATGTGGTGTTCTTTGGCGAAAACGTCGCACCGGCGACGGCGCTCAAGGCAATGACGGCGGTAGAGCATGCCGAAGGACTGTTGGTGGTGGGTTCGTCGCTGATGGCCTATTCGGCGTTTCGCCTATGCAAAGCGATGGTTGAACAGGGTAAGCCGGTGATTGCTATCAACCTGGGCAAGACGCGGGGGGATGAGCTGTTGCAGGTGAAAATTCAGGCGTCCTGTGAGCGACTACTGCCATTACTGGTCGACCAGCTCTCCCTGTAGGAGCGAGCTTGCTCGCGAAAATTGTCAACGATAACCGGGGCAACCTGACACCCCACGGCGAGCCCGAGTTTTTCGCGAGCAAGCTCGCTCCTACAAGGGTTGAGGCGCTCGACCATCACTTCCAAAAAATGACGCCCAAGTCACATTTTCTCGCATTCCCCCGTCCCCACGGCAATTTATGTAGTGAGCAAAAATAATCACTACATAACCGTTGACGTAACCTTTTTGTCCTTGCATGATCTAGACGTCTCTCGGATCGAGAGCGTTGGTAACAAGCGTTTTGAACAGGCTCGTCTGACCGCCGAGCTGTTTTTCTGGATGTGCACTGCCCACAAGGCAGATTGATGAAGCTGACCGGCCCCGAGAGGGACAGGTACAAGACGCTCAAACGCGGCTTGTCTTCGTAATCAAAGCATTGCGTAGCAGTCCATCAGCAAGACTACATGCATCAGCTACAAGACCCTGCCCGTATTCGGCAGCCCGTCGCTGACGCCCGGTTTTAGTAACCGGAGACAACTTAACTGGCATTAACGAATCAACTGATAGATCGCCAACTGGTCAAGGGGCTTACACATGAATCTGAACAACCAACCAACTATCGATGAATTGGCTGAGATGTTCGCAGCGCAGAAAGACACACTCGACGACCATATCCTGTGGATTGGCAAATCGGGCGAAGTGCAAATTGACTGCCTGGCGCCCCATACCGAAGAAGCCGAGTTTGACCGCAATAACCGTGAGCTCGCGGCGCGCCTGAAGATGTACCGCCGTGGCCAGGGTTATGTCGGCAAGAAAGCCGCGGCTGACCGCAACTTTATCGAACAGGTGTTTGACACACTTAACAATGCCTGGGCGTCTTTCAAAGACAGCTCGCAAGTTAAAGTGATCGACCGTTACTACTAAGTAGTACTTAATTGATGTGGGAGCTGGCTTGCCAGCTCCCACATTTGTATTTACTAGTTTAGAACGTTGGAAACCTGCCCTTCGCCGCTTCATCTCGAAAGATATCAAACAACACCTGCGCCGCTGCCGACAGTTCATGCCCCGGCTTGGTCAGCACCCCAATCGGCCGCTCGATCACCGGGCCGGTCAAGGTAATGCAACGGGCTCCCGCCTCCTCCATCTGCCTGGCGCATAACGCAGGCACCGCGCTAACTCCCAAACCGCTGGCAACCATCTTGCCCACCGTCGCCAATTGATGGCTTTCCAAGGCCACGGGCAATTTCATCTGCAAGGCCCCCAGGTGCTCTTCCAACATTACTCGCACGGTGGAAGGCCGTTGCAGGGTGATGAACGGCTGTTCCAATAGAGCTTTCCAGTCGATTTCAGCGCGCTGTGCCAAGGCTGAATCTCCCGGCACCACAGCCACAAAGCGGTCCAGGTACAGCGGCGTGAACGCCAATGACGAGCCATCTGATGGCTCGAACGCCACCCCCAACTCCACCTGACGGTCGCGCACCATCTCCAGCACTTGCTCATTGATCAGGTCATGCACCGTCACGTTCACCTGAGGGTAACGGGCGCGGAATATCTTCAGGATCGGCGGCAACAGGTTCCCTGCGAACGACGGCATGGCCGCCACCGTGACGCGGCCGCGTTGCAGGGTAAAACGCTGGCGCAGTTCGTCTTCGGCGTTGTCCCAATCGGCAATCAACCGGCGGGCCAGGGGCAACAGGGATTCACCTTCAGGGGTCAGCGCGACGTTACGGGTATTGCGGCTGAACAGGCGCCCGCCTAAACCTTCTTCCAGGCCCTTGATGGTCAAGCTCAACGCCGATTGGGAGAGGTGCAAACGCTCGCAGGCAGCGGCAAAACTCAGGCTTTGCGCAACAGCGAGAAAGGCACGCATCTGTTTGACGGTCATGGGCTGCTCCGGACGATGACTGGACTATGCTGTTTTCTAAATCAATCAACCTTAAAAAACAACTTAACAAATCAATCCACTGGCGCAACACTCAACTCACTGGCTGGACCACAAACAATAAAAGAGGTGCATATGGCAGGTTTCGATAAACGCGTGGCGTCCTATGAAGAAGCACTGGCAGGCCTGGAAGACGGCATGACCGTACTCTCCGGTGGTTTTGGCCTGTGTGGCATTCCGGAAAACCTCATTGGCGAAATCAAGCGCAAAGGCACCCGCGACCTGACGGTGGTCTCCAACAACTGTGGCGTCGATGGCTTTGGCCTGGGCGTGCTGCTGGAACAGAAGCAGATCAGCAAAGTGATCGCTTCCTACGTGGGTGAAAACGCCCTGTTCGAGAAGCAGCTGCTCAGCGGCGAGATTGAGGTGGTGCTCACGCCCCAAGGCACCCTGGCAGAGAAAATGCGCGCAGGCGGCGCCGGCATTCCGGCCTTCTTCACCGCCACCGGCGTCGGCACCCCCGTGGCCGAAGGCAAGGAAACCCGCGAGTTCAACGGTCGCCCGTATCTGATGGAAGAGTCCATCACCGGCGACTTTGCCATCGTCAAAGGCTGGAAAGCCGACCACTTCGGCAACGTCATCTACCGTCACACCGCCCAGAACTTCAACCCGCTGGCCGCCACCGCCGGCAAGATCACCGTGGTCGAAGTCGAGGAAATCGTCGAACCGGGCGAGCTGGACCCGGCGCAGATCCACACCCCTGGCATCTACGTCGACCGGATCATCTGCGGCACCTTCGAAAAGCGCATTGAACAGCGCACCGTCCGCAAATAATCCCCGTCCAGAACAATAAGAGGAAACAATCATGGCGCTTACCCGCGAACAAATGGCTCAACGCGTTGCCCGCGAGATGCAGGACGGTTACTACGTGAACCTCGGTATCGGCATTCCGACCCTGGTGGCCAACTACATCCCCGACGGCATGGAAGTGATGCTGCAATCGGAAAACGGCCTGCTGGGCATGGGCCCGTTCCCGACCGAAGACACCATCGACGCCGACATGATCAACGCCGGCAAGCAGACCGTCACCGCACGCATCGGCGCCTCGATCTTCTCTTCCGCCGAGTCGTTCGCGATGATTCGCGGTGGGCATGTCGACCTCACCGTACTCGGCGCATTCGAAGTAGACGTACAGGGCAACATCGCTTCGTGGATGATCCCCGGCAAGCTGGTCAAGGGCATGGGCGGTGCCATGGACCTGGTGGCTGGCGCAGAAAACATCATCGTGATCATGACTCACGCCTCCAAAGACGGTGAGTCCAAGTTGCTCAGCCAGTGCAGCCTGCCGCTGACCGGTGCCAACTGCATCAAGCGTGTGCTCACGGACCTGGCGTACCTGGAAATCGAAAATGGCGCTTTTGTCCTCAAGGAACGCGCACCTGGCGTCAGCGTTGAAGAGATTGTGAGCAAGACCGCCGGTAAACTGATCGTCCCGGACCACGTTCCAGAAATGCACTTCCAGTGAGGACAGATTCCATGCAAGACGTCGTGATTGTTGCTGCCACCCGCACCGCCGTGGGCAGCTTCCAAGGTTCGCTGGCGAACATTCCGGCCCCGGAACTGGGCGCCGCCGTGATCCGTCGCCTGCTGGAGCAAACCGGCCTGGACCCGGCGCAAGTGGATGAAGTGATCCTCGGCCAGGTGCTTACCGCTGGCAGCGGCCAGAACCCGGCGCGCCAGGCTTCGATCCTCGCCGGCCTGCCCCACGCCGTGCCGAGCCTGACCCTGAACAAGGTCTGCGGTTCGGGCCTCAAGGCTCTGCACCTGGGCGCCCAGGCCATTCGTTGCGGCGACGCCGAGGTGATCATTGCCGGTGGCATGGAGAACATGAGCCTGGCCCCGTATGTATTGCCTGCCGCGCGCACCGGTTTGCGCATGGGCCACGCGAAGATGATCGACAGCATGATCACCGACGGCCTGTGGGATGCGTTCAACGACTACCACATGGGCATCACCGCCGAGAACCTGGTGGACAAATACGGCATCAGCCGCGAAGCCCAGGACGCCTTTGCCGCCGCCTCCCAGCAAAAAGCCGCTGCTGCTATCGAAGCCGGGCGCTTTGCCGATGAGATCACACCGATCCTGATTCCCCAGCGCAAAGGCGACCCGGTGGCCTTCGCGGTGGACGAACAACCCCGCGCCGGCACCACCGCCGAATCCCTGGCCAAGCTCAAGCCTGCGTTCAAGAAAGACGGCAGCGTCACCGCCGGCAACGCCTCCAGCCTCAACGACGGCGCCGCCGCGGTGCTGCTGATGAGCGCCGCCAAAGCCAAGGCCCTCGGCCTGCCCGTACTGGCGCGTATCGCCAGCTACGCCAACGCGGGCGTCGACCCGGCGATCATGGGCATCGGCCCGGTCTCGGCCACCCGCCGCTGCCTGGACAAGGCCGGCTGGCAGTTGGCTGACCTGGACCTGATCGAAGCCAACGAAGCCTTCGCCGCACAATCCCTCGCGGTGGGCAAAGAGCTGGAATGGGACGCGCAGAAGGTCAACGTCAACGGTGGCGCCATCGCCATCGGTCACCCCATCGGGGCTTCAGGCTGCCGCGTGCTGGTGACCCTGCTGCATGAAATGATCAAGCGCGACGCCAAGAAAGGCTTGGCAACGCTGTGCATCGGCGGCGGCCAAGGCGTAGCCCTGGCGCTCGAGCGCAACTGACCTGTAGGAGCGAGCTTGCTCACGAAAAACGTCAAGGATAACGCAGCGTTCCTGATAGAACCTGTTGCCTATGAGTGCTTCGCGAGCAAGCTCGCTCCTACAGGTGAGACATAACGAGCAACACAGAAAAGGCCCGGCTCCACGAAAAGCCAGGCCTTTTCTTTTTCTCGTGTCCCCTGAAACAACTCGGTCAAAAGGTGGGAGCTGGCTTGCCTGCGAAGGCGGCCGTTCAATCGACACAGAAGTCGAACCTGCCCCCCACAGGTAACCACGATGCGAAGCGAGTCGCTTTTGATCTGCTTTTG
>NZ_LYSO01000148.1:0-13143 GCF_001728935.1 Pseudomonas sp. AP42 | reverse complement strand
CCCACAGTTGGATCGTGGGGGTGTCAGGTAGATATGGGGCGACTGTCAGGCCGTCATCGCAGGCAAGCCCGCTCCCACAGTTGGATCGTGGGGTGCCAGGTAGATAGGCGTCGGTTGGCAGGCCGTCACGGGAGCAAGCTCCCTCGCCACAGGCCCTGCGTCGCACCAACGTTGCGTCGATATCTATACCGGGATGTGAGATCAAGCAGAGTACATATACGGTCTATCAGTCATACTGGCCACCATGACTTTCGACTCGCCTCTCGCCGCTTACCAACATGCCATCACCCAGCCGGGTTTCGTCGCCGACGACGCCCAGCGCCGGGCGGTCCAAGCCCTGCAAGCCTGTCACGAGGCCTTGCACCAAGGGCGTTCACCGATTACTGGCGTGTACCTGTGGGGGCCGGTGGGGCGCGGCAAGACCTGGCTGATGGACCAGTTCTACCAAAGCCTGCGCGTGCCTGCGCGGCGCCAGCATTTTCACCACTTCATGGCGTGGGTGCACCAGCGCTTATTCCAGCTCACGGGCACCCAGGACCCCTTGCATGCGTTGGCACGGGAGCTGAGCCAGGCCCTGCGCGTACTGTGCTTCGACGAGCTGTTTGTGAATGACATCGGTGACGCGATCATTCTCGGCCGGCTGTTCCAGGTGATGTTCGAGGAAGGCGTGGTGATGGTGTGCACGTCCAACCAGCCGCCCGACCAGTTGTATGCCGATGGCTTCAACCGTGAGCGTTTCCTGCCGGGCATCGATGCGCTCAAGCAGCATATGCAGGTGGTGGCCGTGGACGGTGGCGAGGATCATCGCTTGCATCCCGGCGTGGGCATGCAGCGCTATTGGGTGAATCAACCCGAGGCACTGGCGGCGGTGTTCCAGCAATTGAGCCAAGGCCAAACCGTGACCAGCGGGGCGGTAAACGTAGGGCACCGCACCATCATGACGGTCCAGGCCAGTGACACCGTGCTTTGGTGTCGCTATGCGGACCTGTGCGAGCAGCCCCTGGCCGCCATGGATTTCATGCTGTTGTGTGATCGCTTCCGCGCCATCCTGCTGGGAGACGTCCCCAACCTTAGTGCACAGAAACGCCCGGGCCGAATTGCCCGTGGCACTGAAGACGGCGCCGAACGCGTAGAAGCCGGGGATCGAGAGTTGCCGCAGTTGTCGGTGCACGATGACAGCGTACGTCGCTTTATCGCCTTGGTAGACGAGTGCTACGACCGCAAGGTGCCGCTCTTTATCGAAGCCTGTGTGCCGTTGCAGCACCTGTACACCGATGGTTACCTGGAATTTCCTTTCCGTCGCACCCTGAGCCGGCTGCAGGAGATGCAACTGCAACGCTTCGCCACCTAGGAAAAATCGCCGCTTGCGGGCTCATTGCGCGCTTTGATGCGCGTAACCTTCGCACTTTCTGTCAGCTATTTGTCGCTTATCTCCTTCATCTACTGCCGACTCCACGCTTACAATCGCCCCTCTCAAAGGGAAACGATTCCCTGGTTGTCGCTATCGAGGAAGGACATGGACACCCCAGACATCCTGGTGCTGCAAGCCAGCTATACCAACGCCGTGCACGCCGACGCCATTGGCCTGCTGCTCAACCATTACGCTGAAGATCCGATGGGCGGCGGCCACAGCCTGCCCGCCGATCTCTTGCAGCAACTGCCCGCCGAACTGGCCAAGCGCCCCCACGCGTTCAGCGTGCTGGCGTTTGTCGGGGGGGAGCCAGCGGGGTTGGTCAATTGCTTTGAAGGCTTCTCGACCTTCGCCTGCCGGCCCTTGGTCAACGTCCACGATGTGGTGGTGAAGGAGCAATTTCGCGGCTTGGGCTTGAGTCAGAAGATGCTGCAAAAGGTCGAGGAAATCGCCCGGCAGCGCGGTTGCTGCAAGATCACCCTCGAAGTGCTGGAAGGTAATGCCCTGGCACAGTCGGCATACCGCAAGTTCGGGTTTGACGACTCAGTGTTTGATCCCGCCCATGGGCGAATGCTGTTCTGGCATAAACCGTTGTAATAAATAATCGGCAAAAAAAGGGCGCCATTAAATGGCGCCCAATAAACCTTCGCCAACGGAGCAGAATGGCGCAGGGTGCTACGGATTAAGTAAGTATTAACTCAGCTGTTCGGTTGCGTCTGATCAACCGTCTCAGACTTAACCGATTTGCCATCGGCGCTGGCAACTTGCTGTTCAGCCTTGCCGTGGGTTTTTTCCTGAATGAAGCTGAAGTTGTTGTAGAACTCCTTGGAACGCTCTGCACCGCCCTCTGCAAAGGCGGCGGCGGAGGTCAGGGTCATCAGGCTGGCCAGCATCAAGGTCGACAGTTTCATTGCGGTATTCCCATTAAAAGTGATAGGTGTCCGGTCGCTCCGTGATCAGATCATGGAGCGACTATGGCGTTATCTTATTAAGTGGGAATTAACTGAAAGTGCAGTTGAAGTTAACAGTTTCGTTAACTTCAATGTGCGCGGCTACAGCTTCCAATCCAGCGCCAACGTGACGGAACGCGGCTCGCCCCAATACACACCGTTATAAAAACCAACGCGCTCGTAGTATTGCTTATCAAAGAGATTGTTCACGTTGACCGACGCCGAAACCTGTTCGTCGAACTGGTAGCGTGACATCAGGTTGACCACGGTATAGCCCTGTTGCGTGATTTTCGCCCGGGTGGTTATCGGCCGACCTTCGCTGTTGCGCTGCCCGGTCGGGCGGTTGCTGAAGTCGTAGGTCTCGCTCTGCCAGTTCACTGCGCCGCCGACGGTCAGCTTGCGCCAGGAGCCCGGCAGGCGATAGGCGCTGGAGATTTTCACCAGGTTCAAGGGTTGGCTGGTGTTGTTGCGGTTGTCTGAGCCATTAACCGAATGGGTGTAGGTATAGCCGGCGGCCAGGTTCCAGTCCGGCGTGATTTCCCCGGCGGCTTCCAGCTCAAAGCCGTTGACCTTGTTACCTTTGCCGGCGGATTTGTAGTACTCCTCGCCCGTCACCGGGTTGGGCGGGACGGAGTCATCCCGCTCGGCGACGTTGTCCTGGGTGCTCCAGAAGTAGGCGGCTGCCAGGTTCAAGCGCTCGTTGAGCACGCTGCCCTTGAGGCCCACTTCGTAGTTACTGCCGACCACCGGCTCCAGGTACTTCTTGTTGGCATCACGGTTGCTCTGGGGTTTGAAGATGTCGGTATAGCTGGCGTAGACGGTGTACTGCGGCGTGATGTCGTAGAGCAGGCCGGCGTAGGGCGTCCACATATCATTGTGGGTCTGGCTGGTTTTGCCCGAAGCGGTCAGTTGGTCGTTGGCATCGTATTTGGGCTCTGCGCTTTCCAGCTCCCAACTGCCGTAACGGCTGCCCAGCACGGCGTGCAAGCGGTCCGTGAGGCTCAGCCGCGTGGCCAGGTAACCGGCTTTTTGTTGCTTCTTGCTGTGCTCACCTTTCAGGTCGGTCACGTGGTCGGTGAACTTGCCGATGCCGCCCATGTGCTTCCAGTCCTGGATGGGGTAGTAGCTGGCTGGCAGGTCGCTGCGCATAAAGGGCGAGACATCCCGTTGCGCGGCTTCGCCATAGCCCATCATCAGCGCGTGTTCGCGGCCCAGCAGCGTGTAGCTGCCGGCCAGGTTGAGGTCGATGGCCTCCATGCGCGAGGTGCCGCGCATATGGCTGGCCCAGGCCGTCATGCCGCTGCGGTCGGGGTTGGGGAAACCGTCGCCGCCGTAATACACCTTGCCGTCGGTGTCGCTCTGGCGATGGGTGTAGGCGGCCTTCAAGTGCCAGTCGCCGCCGAGCCGATGGTCGAGGGTGGCAAAGGTGGTCTTGTCGGTCAGCGGCCAGGAGCTCCAGTGCGCCGCCATATTGGTGGAGCGGGGCAGCCTGGCCTTGCCGCCCTGGCTGTTCCAGTAGGGCACTGTGCCCCAGGAGGTGCCTTGTACCTGTTTGTTTTGGTAATCAAAGCCTGCGGCCAGCACGGTATCGTCGGAAAGGTCAGCCTCCAGAATGCCGTAGCCCACTGCCCGCTGCAGCCCATAGTTGTCACGAAAGGACCGACTGTCGCGGTAGGCCAGTACGCTGCGCCCGCGCAACTTGCCGTCGAACGCCAGCGGGCCGCCCACGTCGACGTAGCTGTAGTAGTTGTCATGGCTGGCGCCACTGATGCCGGTCTTAGCCTGCCACTGGGCGGTAGGGCGCTTGCGCACCATGTTGACGGTGGCCGATGGGTCGCCTGCGCCCGTGGTCAGGCCCGTCGCGCCGCGCACCACTTCGATGCGGTCGTAGATGATGGTATCGGCGTCGGTCTTCATGAGGCCGAACGTGTTGAGCATCCCGTCAACCTGGAAGTTGTTGATGCCATAGCCTCGGGCGGAATAGTAGACACGGTCGGAGTCGTAATGCTGGACGTTGACTCCCGTGGTCTGGCGCAACACATCCGTCAGGGTATTGAGATTGAAGTCGTCCATCTGCTGGCGTGTGACCACCGAGATCGATTGCGGGGTTTCCTTGACGGAGAGGTTCAGCCGCGTGGCGGTGCTCATCGAACCGGTGGTGTAGGCCCCGGTATGCTCAGTGGTCGCGCCCAGGCCGTCGGCACTGATGGTGGTAGCGCCCAGTTCCAGGGCTTTGGCGGGGGCTGTATCGGGGTCGGTGCCTGCCAGCGAATCCGGGCTCAGCGCCAGGCTGAACAGGCCGAGGGTGAAGGTCATGGAACGGGTGAAGGGCGCGAACATCGCTGCTGACTCCTTGTCGTCTTCGAAACCTCCCCAGGCAGGGAGGGCTTGGTTCAAAGACGAAAGGAGTTGCGGAACTTTAGGCTCAAACGAGAATGATTGTTATCTTTCTGTTACAAGACCCTGGCTTATTTGGCCACCACTTCGGCGCCGTCGGCCTTCTTGGGCTTGATCAGGCTGAAGTCGATCAGTGCCTTCTGCTTGGTTTCGTAAGGGTTGCCGATCAGCAAGGGGCGTGGCTTGAAGCTGTCGCTGACCAGGCTCTTGCTGTGGTCCAACTCGTCGAAACTCAAGCCTGCCATGTCGGCCCAGGTGTGGATCAACTGGGAACTGCTGTACGGCCGTTGCAGGTCGCCGGCAAAGCTCCAGTCGTGGCTTTCGCGCCATTTTGGCGAGGCGTAGGCCATGAACGGGATGGTGTACATCGGCGCAGTCGGCTTGCCTTCGTTACGGCCCAAGGTGTCGTGGCCGGCCGAGTCGAACACGTCTTCGCCATGGTCCGAGAGGTACAGCAAAAAGCCGTTGGGGTCGGTCTTGGCGTAGTCCTTGATCAGGCTGGAGACCACGAAGTCGTTGTACAGCACCGCGTTGTCATAGCTGTTGTAGGTCGGCAGTTGCGCATCGCTGACACCCGCCGGCACGCCCTGGCGGTCGGTGAACTTGTCGAAAGTTTGCGGGTAGCGGTACTGATAGCTCATGTGAGTGCCCAGCAGGTGCACCACGATGAACTTGCGTTCGGCGGTATCGGCCAGGGCCTTGGAAAACGGCGCCAGGACATCGCCGTCGTACTGACGGGCGTTCTGGTTGCGGTTGTTGTTCAAGTACACCTGCTCGTCGGCCTGTTCGGAAAAGGTCGTGAGCATGGTGTTGCGTTTGGTCATGGTCTGCTGGTTGGTGATCCAGAAGGTCTTGTAGCCGGCCTGTTTCATCACGCTGACAATCGACGGCGTCTTGAGGTACAGGTCCGGGTTTTCTTCGTCGGCGAAGGTCAGCACCTGTTGCAGCGCTTCAATGGTGTAGGGGCGCGGGGTGATGACGTTATCGAACACGGCCAGTTGGTCGCGCAGCTTGTCCAGTTCCGGCGTGGTGTTGCGCGGGTAGCCGTAGAGGCTCATGCGCTGGCGGTTGGTCGACTCGCCGATCACCAGGACCAGTGTAGACGGCTGGCCGGCCATGCTGTCCTTGAGGTTGTTCAAGGGTGGGATCTTGCTCGCACTGGTGAGCATGCCTTGCATGTTGTCCAACTGCTCGGTGTAGCGACGGTAGGCGACGATCATCTGCCAAGGCACGGCAGGCTCGATGCGGGTTTCGAAACGGTCGATGGCCAACTCCATGGTTTCGCTGGTGGCGATCTGCTTGACCAGTGGGTAACCCACCACTGCCAGGACGATGGCAATGGCTGCCACGATCGACTGGCCGCGCGGCAGGTACACCGGGCGCAAGCGCGTCCACAGGAAGATGGCGAAGGCGGTGTGGGCAATGAACGCCAACACGATCCACCAGGCAAAATATTGGGTCGCGTATTCGCCGGCTTCAGAGATGTTCGACTCGAACATGATGAAGATGACGCTCTGGGAGAATTCCTGCTGGTAAATGAAGAAATAACCCAGGCTCGCCATGGAGCACGCCCACAGCACCACGCCGATCAAGGCGGCGAGCAGGCGCGTACGACGCGGGAACAGCAACATCGGCGCCAGCCACAGCGCGCTCATGAAGAAGGCCTGGCGGAAGCCACTGAAGCCGGAGGTGCCGGTCAGTTGGATAAGAAGTTGGGTAATACCCGAGAAATACCAGAAAAACAGGAATAACCAGCCAAGGCCGGCCCAATCAAAGCCTTTCGCAGTCGTCGTGCTGCGTTTGAACATCGCCATCCAGCGCCCCATCAGAAAAAGATTGTCGCGCGCAGGCGCGCAACATCGGGCCGCCCAGGAAGTGAGCGGCATCGCGGAACGGGAGTATCAAGAGGGGAGTGTGAAAACTTTGTGAGTTTTCTGTAGGTATTGCCTTACAAGGCTACTGGCGCGGGCTTCAGCACAGCGCAGGCTTGGCATCCGACGGCTGATCGAGATGGGCTTGAAGGTGTGAACGCAGGCGCAGGACTTCCTGTTGCAACTGATCACGCTCGTCTTTCAACTGGCGCAGTTCATCGCGACGGATAGTGACGTAGAGGGTCTGTGGCGGACGGGTCATCTGTGCTGTGCTCATTGCTTACCTCGCAAATAGCCGGTAGATCGCGGTGCCAAAACAGGTTTTTGGCAACAGTCGGAAGCAAGTTTGAATTCTTTTTCGCTGCAAGGGAACTTTTTTATTTTTGGTGGTCGTGTGACTTTTGCCGGGGTGATGGTGAAACGATGGCAACTTTTTTGTCATGAAACTACACGGATCCGCTCTGGACTAACCCTCATTAGCCTCATTGCGCTATAAACTATGTCACACATTTTTTAGAAGTTAGGAGCATCAGCACATGCAACTGGGGATTATCGGACTAGGCCGCATGGGCGGTAACATTGCGCGGCGCCTGATGCTCAATGGGCATACCACCGTTGTATACGACCGTAACGAAGCCTTCGTCAAAGCCCTGAGCGAGGAGGGCGCCACCGGCGTCGCCGACTTGAAAGCGCTGGTGGCCGGCCTGCAAAAGCCTCGCGCTGTCTGGGTCATGTTGCCGGCGGGCGCGCCCACCGAAGACACCATCAACGTGCTGAGCGAACTGCTGGAAGACGGCGATGTGATCATCGACGGCGGCAACACCAACTACAAGGACGACGTGCGTCGCGGCAAGGCCCTGGCTGAAAAGGGCCTGCACTATGTGGACGTGGGCACCTCGGGCGGCGTCTGGGGCCTGGAGCGTGGCTATTGCATGATGATCGGTGGCGACACCGAGACCGTGAATCGCCTCGACCCGATCTTCAAAAGCCTGGCGCCGGGCCTGGGTAACATCCCGCGCACCAAGGACCGTTCGGCCTCTGCCGACCCACGTGCCGAGCAGGGTTACATCCACGCCGGCCCAGCGGGTTCGGGCCACTTCGTCAAGATGATCCACAACGGCATCGAGTACGGGATGATGCAGGCGTTTGCCGAAGGTTTTGACATCCTCAAGACCAAGAACTCGGAGAACCTGCCAGAAGACCAGCGCTTTGACCTAAGCGTTGGCGACATCGCCGAAGTCTGGCGTCGTGGCAGCGTGGTGTCGTCCTGGCTGCTGGACCTGACCGCCGACGCCCTGGCCACCGACCCGAAACTGGACGGCTACTCAGGCTCCGTGGCCGACAGCGGTGAAGGCCGTTGGACCATCGAAGCGGCCATGGAGCAGGCCGTGCCGGTTCCAGTGTTGTCGACCTCGCTGTTCGCGCGTTTCCGTTCCCGCCAGCAGAGCACCTACGGTGACAAAATGCTGTCTGCCATGCGCTTCGGCTTTGGTGGCCATGTGGAGACTTCCAAAAAATGACCGCCAACGGCAAAAAACCCAAGGCCGAACCTGCTCCACCCACCACGTTGTTTCTGTTTGGCGCCCATGGCGACCTGGTCAAGCGCCTGCTCATGCCGGCGCTGTACAACCTGAGCCGCGACGGGTTGCTGGGCGATGGCCTGCGTATTGTCGGCGTTGATCACAACGCCATCAGCGATGCGGACTTTGCCAAGAAACTCGAAGACTTCATTCGTACCGAAGCCTCCAGCAAGGTCCGGGGCAATGCCGAAAACGCCCTCGACCCTGCGTTGTGGGCGCAATTGGCCAAGGGCATCAGCTACGTCGAGGGCGACTTCCTCGACGACAGCACCTATGCCGATATCGCCAGCAAGATCGCTGACAGCGGCACCGGCAATGCAGTGTTCTACCTCGCCACTGCACCGCGCTTCTTCAGTGAGGTGGTGCAGCGCCTGGGCAGTGCCGGCTTGTTGAATGAAACCGACGATGGCTTTCGCCGCGTGGTCATCGAGAAGCCGTTCGGCTCCGACCTGGCCACCGCCGAGGCGCTCAACGCCTGCCTGCTCAAGGTGATGAGCGAGAAGCAGATCTACCGCATCGACCATTACCTGGGCAAGGAGACGGTGCAGAACATCCTGGTCAGCCGTTTCTCCAACGTGCTGTTCGAAGCGTTCTGGAACAACCACTACATCGATCACGTACAAATTACCGCCGCTGAAACCGTCGGCGTGGAAACCCGGGGCAACTTCTTCGAGAAGACCGGCACACTGCGGGACATGGTGCCCAACCACCTGTTCCAGTTGCTGGCGATGGTCGCCATGGAGCCGCCGGCCGCCTTTGGCGCCGATGCAGTGCGGGGTGAGAAGGCCAAAGTGGTCGGTGCGATCCGCCCCTGGTCGCTGGAAGATGCGCGGGCCAACTCCGTGCGCGGCCAATACACCGCTGGCGAAATCGCCGGCAAGCCATTGCCCGGTTATCGCGAAGAAGCCAACGTCGCACCTGATAGCAGCACCGAGACGTTCGTGGCGCTCAAAGTGATGATTGATAACTGGCGTTGGGTCGGTGTGCCGTTTTACTTGCGTACCGGCAAGCGCATGAGCATCCGCGACACCGAGATTGTGATCTGCTTCAAGCAGGCGCCTTATGCGCAATTTCGCGATACCGAAGTCGACGAGCTCAAGCCCACTTACCTGAAGATCCAGATCCAGCCGAACGAAGGCATGTGGTTCGACCTGTTGGCCAAGCAGCCTGGGCCAACCCTGGAGATGGCCAATATCGAATTGGGCTTTGACTACAAGGACTTCTTCGAGATGCAGCCGTCGACGGGTTACGAAACCCTGATCTACGACTGCATGACCGGCGACCAGACCTTGTTCCAGCGTGCCGACAACATCGAGAACGGTTGGCGTGCGGTGCAGCCGTTCCTGGATGCGTGGAAGCAAGATGACGGTATCCAGGCCTACAAGGCCGGTGAAGATGGCCCGGCAGCGGCCGATGCCTTGCTGGCCCGCGATGGCCGCGCCTGGCATAGCCTCGGATGAGTGACGCGACGATTCAACCCATCCGGTTTGTCCTCAGTGATGTGGACGGGACGCTATTGCATCCCGACCACAGCCTCAGCCAACGCACCGCCGATGCCATCCGCGCCATGCGCGAGGCCGGGGTGCTTTTCAGCCTGGCCAGCGGGCGTCCGCCCAAGGCCATGCGGCATTTGATCGAAACCTTCGGTATTGACGTGCCGGTGGCGGGCTTCAATGGCGGCACGTTGGTCAACCCGGATGGCAGCATCCTGGTTGCCCACCATCTGCCGGCGGAAGCGGCACTGATCACCCTGGCGCTGTTTTCGGCCGAGCCGGACGTAGAAGTCTGGGTATTTGCCGATGGCGACTGGCTGCGCCGTGATCCGCCCGGGCCCATGGTGCAGCGCGAAGCCGATGGCTTGGGCTACGGGCCGGTGGTGGTGGAGAGTTTCGAGCCGTACCTGGACCGGGTCGACAAGATCGTCGCCGCCAGCAACAACACCCAGTTGTTGGTGGAACTGGAGGCGCAATTGCAGCCGAAAGTGCAGGGGTTGGCCCAGGTGTCGCGTTCGCAACCGGTGTACCTGGACGTGACTGCGATGCTGGCCAACAAAGGCGAAGCCTTGAAAACCCTGGCCGAGCACCTGGGCGTGCCGCTTGCGCAAACGGCCGCGATTGGCGACGGTGGCAATGACCCAGCGATGTTTCATGTGGCGGGGTTGTCGATTGCCATGGGCCAGGCCGAAGAAACCGTCAAGCGCCAGGCCAATGTGGTCACCGGCAGTAATGTCGAGGACGGCGCTGCCGAGGCGTTCGAGCGTTTTATTCTCGCTGCACGTTAAGCGACGAAGTGTGGCTGCACAACTTCCAGCTCAAGTTTTACTTGGGCTGGAAGTTGCTGCATGCAATTACTTCGGCATTGCCCAGTGTTGCAACTGGTGACCCTCTTTATCGAGCTCGGCGCGGGCCTGCAATAACAGGTTTTCAAGTTGCGCCGGGTCGGTATACGCAGTAGAGGACAACTGTTTGCTGCCGATGCGGGTGTTGGTACGGTCGATGACGCTCAGGCTGAGGGCGCCAACGCCATCGTGCCAGGCCACGCACTGAAAGGGCTGGAAAGCACGGTCTGCAATCAAAAGAGCTTCGTTGATGCGCAGCGGAGCGTTCATTCGGGTCTTCTCTCTGTATGCCCATTCAAGTGAGTACCGGCGGTTGGGCTGACCGTGCGGTGGGTTACTTGTACTGATGCACGATGGTGGGGTGCGGGTCACATGCTAGGGCAAGAAATTTTAACTTTCCCTGATTGACGTCATGTAAGCGGCTGTTTTGAAAGCGCAATAAGCCTTTCACTGGTGAGCAACTTCTGGCGCGCTACGAAACAGGCATGGCTTTTTGCCCGCACTTATAGCGAAAGGGTACAAGGTCAGCGTCAAGATCTTGCTAGGGTTACCAGCAGTCGCCACAAACTGTTGTTTCTAAATAACTTTAATAATCTTGGCGCCAAGGAATAGTCATGATTGCGACGCCCCCCCAACGCCGCTTACTGGTGGTCGACCCCTGTGACGACTGCCACGGGCTATTGCCCGGTTTACGCACCGCCGGCTGGGAAGTCGACAGTTGTGCCTTGGAGGCGGTGGGTGAGCGCTCCTGCGATGTTGGCCTGCTGCGCTTGCAGCGTGATCACTTGGAGCGTCCCGAGGCGGTAAAGGAGTTGATTGGCCGCAGCGGCACCGAGTGGATCGCTGTGCTCAGCCAGGATGTACTGCGCTTGCAGAACGTCGGCGATTTTGTCTGCGAATGGTTCTTCGACTTCCACACCTTGCCCTTCGATGTGTCCCGGGTGCAGGTGACCCTGGGCCGTGCGTTCGGCATGGCGCGCCTGCGTGGCAAGGGCTACGCGCCGGTGGATGAGCCCCATGAATTGCTGGGCGAGAGCCGCCCCATTCGTGAGCTGCGCAAGTTGTTGTCCAAGCTGGCGCCGACGGAATCCCCGGTGTTGATCCGCGGTGACAGTGGCACGGGCAAAGAGTTGGTGGCCAAGACCTTGCACCGCCAATCCCAGCGGCACGCCAAGCCGTTTGTCGCGATCAATTGCGGCGCCATCCCTGAACACCTCATCCAGTCCGAGCTGTTCGGCCACGAAAAAGGCGCGTTTACCGGTGCTCATCAGCGCAAGATCGGGCGTATTGAAGCGGCCAACGGCGGCACCCTGTTCCTCGATGAAATCGGCGATCTGCCGATGGAGCTGCAAGCCAACTTGTTGCGCTTTCTTCAGGAAAAGCACATCGAACGCGTCGGCGGTAGCCAGCCGATCCCGGTGGATGTACGCGTGTTGGCCGCCACCCACGTCAACCTTGAGGCGGCGGTTGAGAAGGGCGCCTTTCGCGAAGACCTGTATTACCGCCTGAATGTGCTGCAAGTGGTTACCGCGCCGTTGCGTGAACGCCATGGCGACGTGGCGATGCTGGCCAACCACTTTTCACGGTTCTACAGCCAGGAAACCGGGCGCCGCCCGCGCAGTTTCAGCGAAGAGGCCCTGGTGGCGATGGGGCAGCACCCGTGGCCGGGCAATGTGCGTGAACTGGCCAACCGCGTGCGCCGAGGACTGGTGCTGGCCGAAGGGCGGCAGATCGAGGCGATTGACCTGGGGCTGCAAGGCCAGCAAGTCATTTCGGCACCGATGGCGACATTGGAAGACTACAAACACCGCGCCGAACGCCAGGCGTTGTGCGATGTGCTCAACCGGCACAGCGACAACCTCAGTGTCGCCGCCCGCGTGCTGGGGATTTCCCGGCCGACATTCTACCGGTTGCTGCACAAACACCAGATCCGCTAGGGCGGGTGACCCAGTGTGTGCGGGCTTGCCTGCGAAAGCGATAGTTCAGTTAAATATTCAGTGGCTGACACACCGCTTTCGCGAGCAAGCCCGCTCCTACAGGGGATTGGTGCCAGGCGCTGATTCTGTGGGCAATACATGATTAATGTGGGAGCTGGCTTGCCTGCGAAAGCGGTGGTTCAGCTAAAGCTTGAGTGACTGACACACCGCTTTCGCGAGCAAGCCCGCTCCCACAGGGGATCTGTGCCAGGCGCTGATTCTGTTGGCAATGCATGACCATGTGGGAGCTGGCTTGCCTGCGAAAGCGGTGGTTCAGTTAAAGCTTCAGTGACTGACACACCGCTTTCGCGAGCAAGCCCCCACAGGGGATCTGTGCCAAGCGCTGATTCTGTTGGCAATGCATGACCAGTGTAGGAGCTGGCTTGCCTGCGAAAGCGGTGGTTCAGCTAAAGCTTGAGTGACTGACACACCGCTTTCGCGAGCAAGCCCGCTCCCACAGGGGATTGGTGCAAGGCTCTGATTTTGTGGGCAATACATGATTAATGTGGGAGCTGGCTTGCCTGCGAAAGCGGTGGTTCAGTTAAAGCTTGAGTGACTGACACACCGCTTTCGCGAGCAAGCCCGCTCCCACAGGGGATCTGTGTCAGGCGCTGATTCTG
>NZ_LYSO01000147.1:0-13219 GCF_001728935.1 Pseudomonas sp. AP42 | reverse complement strand
TGAGGCCGTCTTCGCAGGCAAGCCAGCTCCCACATTTGGATTTCGGAGCGTCAGATGGATATGCGTCAGCTGTCAGGCCGTCGCGGGAGCAAGCTCCCTCGCCACAGGTTCGGCGTCATACCGAAGTTGTGCGGATACCTATGCCGTTACAGGGGCAAATGCCTGCTCAACAGCGCCCGCAACGCCGCCGGCTTCACCGGTTTGGCCAAGTAATCCAACCCCGCCCCATGCACCTCGGCCACCATCTCCGGTCGCCCATCGGCACTGATCACCACACCGGGAATCGGCTCGGCCAGTTGCGCACGCAGCCAGCCCATCAACTCGGTACCGGTTTCGCCATGGTCCAGGTGGTAATCCACCAACGCCAGTTGCGGGCGGATACCCTCGGCCAGCAACGCCGCGCATTCGGCCTGGTTGGCGGCTGTCCAGACTTCACAGCCCCAGCGCGTGAGCAGGCTGCGCATACCGATCAGAATGCTGTCTTCGTTATCCACGCACAGCACCCGTGCGCCACTCAAGGGCAGGCCGGTTTCTGCCGGCGCCTTGGGTTGCGCGCTGGCCTGGTTGCGGGCCAGCGGCACGCACACGCTGAAGACGCTGCCTTTGCCCGGCCAGGAGCGCACGCTCAGGCGATGGCCCAGTACGCGGCACAGGCCGTCGGCAATCGCCAGGCCCAGGCCCAGGCCCTTTTCGGCACGGGTCTGGTGGCTGTCCAGGCGCTTGAACTCTTCGAAGATCACCTTTTGTTTATCCGGCGCAATGCCAGGGCCACGGTCCCAGACCTCCAGGCACAGTTCGCCCTTGCGACGACGTACGCCCAGCAGCACCGGGCCGTCGGCATAACGGAAGGCATTGGTCAGAAAGTTCTGCAAAATCCGCCGCAGCAGCTTGATGTCGCTGTCCACCCGCATACGGCTGCCGCGCCAGCGGAAGCGCAAGTGTTGCTCCTGGGCCAGTGCCTTGAATTCTGCGCCCAGGGTGTCGAACAGCTCGTTGAGGACAAAGGGCTGGCGCTGCGGATTGATCTTGCCGTTTTCCAGGCGCGAAATATCCAGCAAATCACTGATCAAGTCTTCAGCCGAGCGCAGCGAGCTGTCCAGGTGTTGCACCAGCTGCCGTGCTTCGCCGGACAGGCCATCGGTCTGGTGGGAGAGGGCGGCGGAAAACAGCCGCGCAGCGTTCAGCGGCTGCATCAGGTCATGGCTCACGGCCGCCAGGAACCGCGTCTTCGACTGGCTGGCGGATTCGGCCACGCCCTTGGCGTCGGTGAGGGCCACGTTCAGTTGCGACAGTTCATGGGTGCGCTCGGTCACTCGCTGCTCCAGGCCCTCGTTGGCCTCGGTCAGCGCTTGTTCGGCTTCGCGGAACGCGGTGATGTCGGTGAAACTCATGACAAACCCGCCGCCGGGCATCGGGTTGCCGATCAACTCGATCACCCGGCCATTGGGGAACAGGCGCTCGGAGGTGTGCGCACGCCCCTGGCGCATCCAGTGCAGGCGACGCGCCACGTGCACTTGCGCTTCACCGGGGCCACACAGGCCGCGCTCGGCGTTGTAGCGAATGATGTCTGCAATGGGCCGGCCAACGCTGATCAAGCCGTCCGGGTAGTTGAACAGTTCCAGGTAACGCCGGTTCCAGGCCACCAGCTTGAGCGACTGGTCCACCACGCTGATGCCCTGGGTGATGTTCTCGATGGCGCCTTGCAGCAGGGCGCGGTTGAACTGCAGCACTTCGGAGGCTTCGTCGGCGATACGGACCACGTCCTCCAGCTGCATTTCCCGCCCTTCAATCGCCGCTTTCACCACCGCCCGCGTCGAGGAGGCGCCGAGTACGCCAGCCAGCAAGCGTTCGGTGTGGGCGATCCAGTCGTTATCGGCATTCTGGTTGGGGTTGAAGCCTTTGCCCTGGCGATAGGCGAAGCGAATAAAACTCTGCTGGGCCCGTTCTTCCCCGACGAAACGTGCCGCCAGGCTGAGCAGGTCGCTGATCTGTACCGACAGCATGGAACGCGCACTCGCGCGCTGGCTGATTTCCTGGCCGATAAAACGACCTGCCTGCCAGTGCTCGGAAACCCGTGTGCGCGACAGCATCGACACCCACACGAAGAGGGTGAAGTTACCGGCCAGGGAGAACACAGTGCCCAGGGTCAGCGAGGTTACCGACAGCCCGAACGGGTGGGAGTGCATCCAGGTCAGGCCGGGGAAAAGGTTGAGCGACCAGCCCAGACTTTTCGCCGTCACCGGCAGGACCAAAGTGTAGAACCACAAGAAGGTACCGGCGGCCAAACCGGCAAACACCCCACGCCGGTTGGCTTGCTTCCAATACAGCGCACCGAGCATCGCCGGGGCCAGTTGGGTCACGGCGGCAAACGCGATCTGGCCGATGGTCGCCAGGCTGGCGGTGGAGCCCAGCAAGCGGTAGCTCACGTACGCCAGCAGCAGGATGATCACAATGCTCACCCGGCGCACCGACAGCATCCAGTGGCGGAAGACTTCGAATGGCCGTTCGGCGCTGGACCGGCGCAACAGCCACGGCAGCAGCATGTCGTTGGAGACCATGGTCGACAAGGCGATGCTCGCCACGATCACCATGCCGGTGGCCGCCGACGCACCGCCAATAAATGCCAGCACCGCGAGCGCCGGGTGCGCCTCGGCCATCGGCAGGCTGATCACATAGGAGTCCGGCAGCACTGAGCTTGGCAACAGCATCTTGCCGCCCAGGGCGATGGGCACCACGAACAGTGCCGCGAGGATCAAATAAGCCGGGAACACCCACTTGGCCAGGCGCAAATCCTGGGGGTCGATGTTCTCCACCACCGTCACATGAAATTGTCGTGGCAGGCAGATGATCGCCATCATGGCGACGCCGGTCTGCACCACCATCGATGGCCAGTTGATGGTCTCTTTCCAGTACTCCTCCAGGCGCGGGGCGAGCATGGCCTGGCTGAACAGGTCGCCGAAACCGTCGTACAAGCCGTAGGTGACAAACGCACCGACGGCAAGAAAAGCGAACAGCTTGACCAGCGACTCAAAGGCAATCGCCAGCACCATGCCGCGGTGGTGTTCGGTGGCGTCGAGGTTGCGCGTGCCGAACACGATGGTAAACAGCGCCAATACCAGCGACACAATCAAGGCCGTGTCCTGGGCGCGGGTGCCGGTGGTGTCGGGGCCGGCGCCGATCAGCAGGTTCACGCCCAGCACAATGCCTTTGAGCTGCAGCGCGATATAGGGCAGTACGCCGACCAGGCAAATCAGCGCCACCACCACCGCCAGGGACTGGGACTTGCCGTAACGGGCGGCGATAAAGTCGGCGATGGAGGTGATGTTTTCCTGCTTGCTGATCAGGATCATCTTCTGCAGCACCCAGGGGGCCAGCACCAGCAACAGCACGGGCCCCAGGTAGATCGGCAAGAATGCCCACAGTTGTTCGGCCGCTTGGCCCACGGCGCCGAAGAAGGTCCAACTGGTGCAGTACACCGCCAGCGACAGGCTATACACCCAGGCACGCACGCGCGGCGGCAGCGGCGCATGGCGGCGGTCACCGTAAAAGGCGATGGCAAACATGGTGGCCATATAGGCCAGGGCAACGGCGGCGATCAGCCCGCTGGACAGCGTCATGGTAACTCCGAGCATAAGAACACCCGGGCATTCCAGGCCCGGTTGGACAGTCTCGCATGATGCCTGGTGTTAGTCAGTGTCGACCAAGGTCGTGTGGGATCGAATGTCGCAGGCGGCGCTCAGCGCGGTGGCAGGGTTTTCTGGCGCAGGATGTAGATCGTCACCAGCACCGCACTGGTCAGCATAAAGCCCCGTGCCCAGGGCAGTGGCACCAGGTAGCAGGAGATCGAGATGCTCAACCACATCAAGCCAATGGCGTAGACCTTGCCTTTGAGCGGGATGCCATTGCCGTCCAGGTAGTCGCGCACCCAGGGCCCCAGGCGCGGGTGTTCCACCAGCCAGTGGTAGAAGCGCGGGGAGCTGCGAGCGAAGCAGGCGGCGGCGAGCAGCAGGAAGGGTGTGGTCGGCAACACCGGCAGGAAAATACCGATGACGCCTAGCGCTACGCTTAGCCAGCCAATGGCCAGCAGCGCGTAGCGCAGGAGAAGTGGACGGTTGCCCATGGGTGCCACGGGCAAGCGACTCAGTGGTGACGTGGCTTGAGGATCGCCGGTTTTTCGTCGGGCGCGTTGCACAGCAGGTACAGCGCGGTCAGGGCTTCCGGGATCTGCACGATCATGTCGTCCATCAGGTTGGCGTCGGCGGCGATGTCGGAGAACTCTGCCTCCTCTTCGAACAGGCCCGAACCGACCATGATCGGCAGCAGCATTTCACTGACTTCTTCTTCGGCGGTTTCGAACCAGGCGGCTTCGCGCAGGAACACGCCTTCCATGAAACCGATGCACCAGCCGCGCAGGTCGGAGTCATCCGGGTCGTCGCCCAGGTCCAGCTCGCACGGCAGCTCGAACTCTTCGTCGGAGGCCAGTTGGCGGGCGATGTGGGCTTTGAGGGCGAGCAGGGTGGATTCGATTTCTTCGCGCTGGGCGTCGTCGCTGTAGTGAGGCTCTTCAGCGAACAGCGCGTCGATCCATTCACGGTCCGGGACGGGGTCGGAGCAGATCGACAGGGCGGTCAGGTAGCCGTGGGCGGCCACGTAGTCCAGCGCCTCGTCATGCAGCTCATCGGCGTCGAGGAAGGCTTGCAGGCGGGTTAGTTGCTCAGCGAAGGACATTGAAGGGCTACCTTGGGAATAAACGATGCTGAATTCTAGGCTTTCTTGAGCGCCCAGGCCAGCCGCACGGCATATTTGCCCGGTTTTAGCCTGGTGCGTCTATTCGTCAGTCGCGCCCTTTGGGGGATAACGCTCGGGTATACTGCCGCGTTTTGTGATGCCCCTGCAGGCCCAGCGCCAATCCGGGAAAACTTCGCTTACGGATTATTTTTCGTGAGCGCGGATTTTTTCGGCCAGCCTGTATAGAGGGATTTCGGCACCATTTTGGAGTTTTACATGCTCGAGCAGGCTCAACGCGTCCTCAAGGACATCTTCGGCTACGACAGTTTTCGTGGCCGCCAGGGTGCGATCATTGAGCGCGTGGCCAGTGGCGGCGATGCCCTGGTACTGATGCCTACCGGTGGCGGCAAGTCGCTGTGCTTCCAGGTGCCGGCCCTGTTGCGCAATGGCCTGGCCGTGGTGGTGTCGCCGCTGATCGCGCTGATGGACGATCAGGTCGCCACCCTTGAAGAACTCGGGGTCGCTGCCGCGTCGTTGAACTCCACCCTCAGCGCCGAGCAGCAGCGCGACCTGGCAGCGCGCATCAAGCGTGGCGAAGTGAAAATGCTTTACCTGGCGCCGGAGCGCCTGGTGCAGCCACGCATGCTGGCCTTTTTGCAGAGCCTTGAGATCGCCCTGTTTGCCATCGACGAAGCCCACTGTGTGTCGCAATGGGGTCACGATTTCCGTCGCGAATACCTGCAGCTTGGCCAATTGGCCGAACTGTTTCCCGATGTGCCGCGCATTGCGCTGACCGCCACCGCTGACAAGCGGACCCGCGAAGAGATCGTCGAGCGCCTGCATTTGCAGAACGCCGAGCGCTTCCTGTCGAGTTTTGACCGGCCCAATATTTTCTACCGCATCGTGCCCAAGGAGCAGCCGCGCAAGCAGTTGCTGGCGTTCCTGTCCGAACGGCGCAGTGATGCGGGCATCGTGTACTGCCTGTCGCGCAAGAAAGTCGACGAGGTCGCCGCGTTCCTCTGTGAGCAAGGCTACCCGGCGCTGCCTTACCACGCCGGCCTGCCCAATGACACGCGATCTGCGCACCAAAAACGCTTCCTGAACGAGGAAGGCCTGATCATGGTGGCGACCATTGCCTTTGGCATGGGTATCGACAAATCCAACGTGCGTTTCGTGGCGCACATGGACCTGCCCAAGTCCCTTGAGGCTTATTACCAGGAAACCGGGCGTGCTGGCCGTGATGGCCTGCCGGCGGATGCCTGGATGGTGTACGGCCTGCAAGATGTGGTGATGCTCAAGCAGATGCTGCAGAACTCCGAAGGCGACGAGCGTCACAAGCGTCTGGAGCAGCACAAGCTCGACGCCATGCTCTCGTTGTGCGAAGAGACCCGCTGCCGCCGCCAGACCCTGCTGGCGTATTTCGACGAAGACATGCCTGAACCC
Source organism: Pseudomonas sp. AP42 (assembly GCF_001728935.1). Classification (NCBI taxonomy): domain Bacteria; kingdom Pseudomonadati; phylum Pseudomonadota; class Gammaproteobacteria; order Pseudomonadales; family Pseudomonadaceae; genus Pseudomonas; species Pseudomonas sp. AP42. The sequence goes on along the minus strand of NZ_LYSO01000147.1, from coordinate 7,048 downwards.
TGCGGCCACTGCGATAACTGCATCGACGGCGTGCAAACCTGGGACGCCACCGAACCGGCGCGCCAGGCGTTGTCGACGATCTATCGCACCGGCCAGCGCTATGGCGTGGGCCATCTGGTGGATGTTCTGCTGGGCAAGGACAACGAAAAAATCCGCAGCTTCGGCCACGAAAAACTCTCGGTGTACGGTGTCGGCAAGGCCCGGGCTGAAGGGGAGTGGCGTTCGCTGTTTCGCCAGATGGTTGCCCGTGGTCTGGTCGACATCGATATCGAAGGCTACGGCGGGCTGCGCCTGAATGACAGTTGCCGGCCCTTGCTCAAGGGCGAAGTGAGCCTGGAACTGCGCCGTGACCTCAAGCCGCAGACCACCGCCAAAAGCAGCAGCACCAGCCAGGCCAGCCAGCTGGTGCGGGGCGAGGAGCGCGAACAATGGGAAGCCTTGCGCACCCTGCGGCGCAAACTGGCGCAGGAGCACAGCGTACCGCCCTACGTTATCTTCCCCGACTCCACCTTGCTGGAGATGCTGCGCGAGCAGCCCACCACCATGGCCGAGATGGCCCGGGTCAGCGGCGTGGGCGCACGCAAACTGGAGCGCTACGGCCAGGCCTTCCTGGAAGTGCTCGGCGGCCAGGCCGAAGCGCCGAAGGAAATCGCCGATATTCGCCACGAACTGATCAGCCTGGCCCGTGCCGGCATGACCCCGCTCCAGATCGCCGGCCAGCTGCAATGCTCGGAAAAAAACGTGTACACCTTGCTCGCCGAAGCCATCGGCAAGCAGCAATTGTCCCTGGAGCAGGCCCTTGATTTGCCAGAGGATTTGCTCGGTGAAATCCAGGACGCCTTTCTCGATGGAGAAGGCGAATTGCCAGCTGTCACGGAGATTGCGCCGTTGTTTACCGGGCGTGTTCCGGAAGGCGTTTTGTACTGCGTGCGTGCCGCTTTGCAGTCCGAATTCGAAATTTAGTGTGCCAATTACGACAATGTAACGAATCAGTACATAGCGGGCCTTGCCTACGGGCAGGGCTCATGCTTAGCTGACTAATAATTAGCCATACTTTATTTTCAGTCTTAAACACGAGTTTTTTATGCCGTTAACCGATCAACACCGTTTTGGCATGCAGTTGGCGCAAATGTCCCGAGGTTGGCGCGCCGAACTGGACCGCCGTCTGGCGGGGCTGGGCTTGTCCCAGGCGCGCTGGTTGGTGCTGCTGCACCTGGCCCGTTTTGTCGAAGCACCCACCCAGCGTGAATTGGCCCAAAGTGTCGGGGTGGAAGGGCCCACCCTGGCGCGTCTGCTCGACAGCCTCGAAGGCCAGGGCCTGGTACAACGCCAAGCCGTGGTGGAAGACCGGCGCGCCAAACGCATCCTGCTGTGCGATACGGCTCAACCGCTGATCGACCAGATCGAAACCATCGCCACGGCATTGCGCCATGAATTGTTCGTGGGCGTGAATGAAGAAGACCTGCGGGTGTGCATGCGGGTGCATGAGCACATCCTGGCGAACCTGGAAAAGTCCTGAACTGCAAATGTAGGAGCGAGCTTGCTCGCGAAAAACGTCAACGATAACGCGGGTTTCCTGAATAAACGCGGCGTCTTTGGGTTTTTCGCGAGCAAGCTCGCTCCTACAAAAGTCCTTGGCAATCCTTTCCTAGAACGTCTGGCCCAGGTTCAAGTACACCGCCTTCTGATTATCATCATTGAACCCATAGCTGAAATTCAGCGGCCCCAATGGCGTATCAAACCCCAGGAAAATACTCGCGGCGTTGATATAACCGCTGTCGAACTCGTTATCGTTGTTCCACGCCCGGCCCCGTTCCAGGGATGCACCCAGGTACAACGGGAAGTCCAGCGGCAGGTAAGAACGCGGAGTGAGCCTGCGGAAGTACACCGCGCGCATCAGGCTGATGTTCTGCCCCGAAATCGCATCCTGGCGAAAGCCCGACAATTGCCGTGCGCCCCCCAGCAGAAAGCTGGAAATCACCACATCCGAATCATCCAGGGTACGTCCATAGCGGCCGCCCAGTATCAGGGTGTCCGGGCCGTGGCTCATGGCCTTGTCCAGTTTGAACTCCCATTGGCGGTAGCGCTGGTCCGAGCCCAGGCCGGGTTCGAACTCGCGAAAGGCCAGGCTGATGTCTTCGCCGCTGTGGGGGAAGTACACGTTGTCCAGGGAATCGAAGGAGTATTTGAGCTCATAAAAGCCTTCGCTGAAGCTCACACTCGGTAGATCGCGGTCGCCAATGCGCACGTCCGCCTTGCCCCAGGCTTCACCTACGCCAAAGCGGATCTCGCCGCTGTTGCCGATCTGTCGGCCCACGTTCAAACCAAAGCCGTAGCGTTCCAGGCGGTATTCGGAGATGGGGTCGTTGTCCAGGATCAGCTCGACGTTCTGTGCCTCGGCCCTGATGTAGGGGGCCACAAAGTAGCGTGAGCCGGTGTCCATGGGTTGGTAGAACTCGCTGTACAGCTCCTGCCGATCACCAATCTGCACCCGCGTCAGCCATTCCGCGCCGAGGCGGTTGATGCCGTTCACGCGGTAACTGGCGCCGAGGTTGAAGGCGCTGTCGCCGCGCATGTCGTCCGAGAGGTTCAAGCCCAGGCGCAGGTAGTCGGTGCCGCTGCGCTTGCCGCGTGCGCTGATTACCAGGGTGTTGTCCTGGCCTTTTTTTACCACGCGGTATTGCACCTGCTCGAAGTAATCCAGGCCGTACAGGGTGCCCATGTCCGATTGCAGGCGGCCCAGGTTCAGCGGTTCTCCCAGGCCCTGGCGGATGTAGTAGCGGATAACGTCGTCGCTGACCTTGGAGTCGTTCTCCACCTGGATTGCGGTGATCACCGGGGTGCGTTCGCCCGGCGTGCGCGCAGCTATCAGGTCGGCGTCGATGGGTTCGGCAGGGCGCAGGTGTGCCAGGCGTACGTCGAGGGCACGGGTGGCGCGGTAACCGGCTTCGATCATGTCCTTGGCGCGGCCGAAGTCGGTGACGCCATAAGCGGCCAGCGGCGGTTGGATCAACACGTCCTTGGGGTACAGGGCCTTGAGTTGCTCCTCGGAGTTGCGCCGGGTCATCAGGGTGATGGACTGGTTGAGCACGTCCACCACGGTGGCCAGTTGCTTGCGCGAGCGCAGCGGGGTGCCGATGTCGACCACGATGGCGATGTCGACGCCCATCTCCCGCGCCACGTCCAGCGGGATATTGTCGGTCATGCCGCCGTCCACCAGCAGGCGGCCATCCAGCTCCACCGGGGCGAACACCGCGGGGATCGACATGCTGGCGCGTATCACCTGGGGCAGGTGGCCTTTGCTGAAGACTACTTTTTCGCCGGTGGTGATGTCGGTAGCCACGGCGCGGAAGGGGATCGGCAGCTTGTCGAAGTTACGCGTGTTGCTGCTGTGGGCGAACATGCTTTCCAGCAGCAACGCCAGGTTCTGGCCCTGGATCACGCCCAGTGGCAGGCCGAGGCTACCGTCGTCGCGGAAACTGAGTTTTTGTTTGACCAGGAAATCCCGGTCATCCTGCTTGCGCCGAAACGGTACGTCTTCACGCGGTGGCGCGTCGGACAGGGCCTGCTGCCAGTCGATCCCCAGCGCCAATTTCTCCAGCTCGTCGATCTTGTAGCCCGACGCGTACAACCCGCCAATCACCGCACCCATGCTGGTGCCGGCAATCGCATCGATATGAATCCCTTGCTCTTCAAGCGCCTTGAGTACGCCGATATGCGCCAGGCCACGGGCGGCACCGCCAGACAGCACCAGGCCGATTTTCGGCCGGGGGGCTTCTACAGCGTCGGCAAGTAGGGGGACAAGGCACAGGAACAGGCAAGACAGCAGGCGGCGCATCATCAATCTCGTGGCTGGGCGACAAAGGTCGCTATTATAGCCACCCGATTCGCTGAGCCTGTTACGCCAGGAGCCGCTTAATGATGTCTGCATGCAAACCCGAGATCGTTATCACCTATTGCACCCAGTGTCAGTGGTTGCTGCGCGCCGCGTGGTTGGCCCAGGAGTTGCTCAGCACCTTTGCCGATGACCTGGGACGCGTGGCGCTGGAACCGGCCACCGGCGGCGCGTTTCGCATCACCTGTGATGGCGTGCAGATTTGGGAGCGCAAGGCCGATGGCGGTTTTCCCGAGGCCAAGGTGCTCAAGCAGCGAGTGCGCGACCAGATCGACCCCCAACGCGACCTCGGGCATAACGACCGTACCGTCTGAAGTCAGGCCGGCGCCGGTTGTTTGGCCTGGCTGGCGCTGCCCATCAGGCCGGAGAGCACGATGGCGACGATGATCAACGCGCCGCCCAGCAGCATGCGCAAGGTCGGGGTTTCGGCGAACAACAGCCAGGCCACGGTAATGCCGTAGACCGGCTCCATGGCAAACACCACCGACGCGGTGCGCGCCTTGATCACCGCGAGGCTGGCGACAAACAGGCTGTGGGCCAGGCCGGTACAAAACACCCCCAGCAGCCCGATCCACAACCAATCTATCCCACGCACATCCGCCAGCCCCGGCGCGGCCACGGGCAGCAGGAGCGCGGCGACCACGATGTTCTGGCACAGCGCGGCCTGGACCGCAGGAATGCGCCCGGAACTGGCGCGATTGTTCAGCGACAACAACGAGAACAACAAGCCCGAGGCGATACCCCACAGCAGCCCGCCCGTAGCCTCGCTGGCGAGATTGAAATCCGGGGTCACAAGCACCAGGCCAACGGTAACCAGAACCACCAGCAGCACTTCGTTGGCCCGAATACGCTCGCGGAAAATCAGCCCCTCAAGGATCACCGTAAAGGCCGGAAACGCGGTGAAACCCAGGGTCGCCACAGCCACGCCCGCGACCTTGACGGCAATAAAGAACGTCACCCAATGGGCGGCCAACAACACACCGCTGACCAGCAGCCGGCGCCAGTCGCGCATCTCTAGCTTTTTCCACGGAGCGTTGCTGGCAAAGCGGGCGAATACCGCCAGCGCCAGCACGGCAAACGCCGCCCGGCCAAATACGATGATGGCAGGGGAGGCCGCCGCCAGCTTGCCGAATACACCGGTGAGGCCAAACATCAATGCGCCGATATGCAGGGCGCCAAGGGCTGAGCGGGGAGTCATTGCGATCCTTGATCCAACAGGGGGTGACAGCCTCGCAGTCTAGAGGGTTGGCGGGGGGGCGTCTGTCGCGGGTGGGGTGATTTTTAGCGCAAGACTCTTGCTAGCCCGCCCGACGCAACGCCCCGGGCGAGGCGCCAAAGGCCCGTAGCATGGCCGCGCAAAATGCGCTTTGTGAGGCGTAGCCGACGCGCTCGGCAATCTCGCCGATGGGCAGGGAGGTTTCGCGTAACAGCTTGAGCGCCATGTGCAGGCGGCGACTGCGTAGATAGTCCATCGGCGTCTGCCCGCATTCCGCCATAAACCGTGCATGCAGGCGCGGCACGGACAAATCGGCGATCCGTGCCAGGTCGGCCACCTGGAGAGGGCGCGCCGCATGGCGCTCGATATGGGCATTGAACGCCGCGTAAGGCAGGCGCCGGCCCGGCAGTGTTTGGGCCTGAGGATGGTTGAGGCTGGCCAGTAACAGCACAGCCCCTTGCTGGACGATCAGCGGGTCGTGCACCGGGCTTTGTGCCAGCCACTGCACCAACTGGTGTTGCCGGGCATCCAACGCGAGGCGCGCGGGTTGGTCGAGCAAGCGGCGGCTGGCATCGGCATGTTCGCCCAAGGATTGCACCATCCAGTTTTCAGTCGGTACATCCAGCACCAGGCAGCGGCTGCCATCGCGGCTGATGCAGGCATGATGGGTGGAGAAGGGCAGCACCATCACGCTGCTTTCGCGCACCTGGCTGCCACGGCCATCGACTTCCAGGTCCAGGTGCCCGGACAGGCCGAACACCAACTGCGCATGGTCATGGCTGTGGGCAATGGGCGCTTCGAGGTAGTGGCGTAGCGTGAGGGTCGGGCTCATCGCGGTCTCCAGGGCGGCAAGCTGTCAGTCTACAACGCTTGGCGGGCAGCGGGCGCTGTCATCAGACTGACGCACGCTTGTCATGGGCTATTAATCGCGAGGGTGCAAGCTCGCCAAAACAGCGTCGAGGGATGCCCATGACCCGTGCCGAGTTCACCAAGCCCAGCCGCAAGCAACGGGTGCGAACCCTGTGGATTTCCGACGTGCACCTGGGCACCCGGGATTGCCAGGCCGAGCACCTGTCGCACTTTCTCAAGGGCTACCACGCCGACAAGGTCTACCTGGTCGGTGACATCATCGACGGTTGGAAAATGCGCGGCGGCATGTATTGGCCTCAAGCCCATACCAACGTGATCCGCCGCCTGCTGACCATGGCCAAGCGTGGCACCGAGGTCATCTATGTCACCGGCAATCATGACGAGTTCCTGCGTCGCTATTCCAAGCTGATCCTGGGCAATATCCAGTTGGTCGATGAAGCCGTGCACGTCACCGCCGATGGTCGCCACTTGCTGGTGATTCATGGCGACCAGTTTGATGTAATCACGCGCTATCACCGCTGGCTCGCCTTCCTTGGCGATTCGGCCTACGAATTCACCCTGACGCTGAACCGCTGGCTGAACCACTGGCGTGCGCGGTACGGCTACGGTTATTGGTCGCTGTCGGCTTACCTGAAGCACAAGGTCAAGACAGCGGTGAGTTTTATCAGCGATTTCGAAGAGGCGATTGCCCACGAAGTGACCAAGCGTGAATTGCACGGGGTGGTGTGCGGGCATATTCACCATGCCGAGATTCGCAAGGTGGGCGAGGTGGATTACCTCAACTGCGGGGATTGGGTGGAGTCGTGCACGGCCTTGATCGAGCACTGGGATGGGCATATCGAGTTGTATCGGTTGGCGGATGCGCAGGCTAAAGAGGCACTGCTCAAGGCTGAAATGGTTGCTGGCTGAACCTGTGGCGAGTGAGCTTGCTCCCGTGACGGCCTGACAGCCGACGTTGATCTACCTGACACCCCACGATTCAAATGTGGGAGCTGGCTTGCCTGCGAAGAGGGCCTGACAGTCAACACAGCTGGATTGTGTACATATCCATTGCTTCGGTAACGGCC
>NZ_LYSO01000146.1:0-13285 GCF_001728935.1 Pseudomonas sp. AP42 | reverse complement strand
GGCCGTTACCGTAGCAATGGATATGTACACCATCCAACTGTGTTGCCTGCAAGGCCGCCTTCGCGAGCAAGCCCACAGTTTGATCTCTGAGTGTCAGGTAGATAGGTGTTGGCTGACAGGCCGTCATCGCAGGCAAGCCAGCTCCCACATTTGGACTGCCGGGGTGTCAGGTGGATAGGCGTCGGCTGGGAGGCCGGCATCGCAGGCAAGCCAGCTCCCACAGGCAGCATTTCCATCCCGACCGATTCAGCCCTGTGTTGCATGAATTCTGAGGATGCCCACCCGGCTCAACAACGCAATCCTTGCGCCGCAACAAGCCCCAGAGCCGAGTGGACGGGGCGCATCATAAGGAGTGAAACGGCACTTGTCCTCCAAACAATTCTGAACAAATGTGCACATTCCAAATGTGTGGCGAGGGATTGCTCAACCCAGCCGCCCCACAATTTCGTCTTTGACCAATAGCCGTTTCTTCTTCAGCTTTTCCACCTCCTCATCGCTGGCACTGGCTTTTTCCGCCGCCAGCACCTCCCCGTCGGCAGCATCATATTGGGTGAGCAACGAATCCAACCGTTTGTCCTGCGCCCTGCGTTCGTGAACAACTTCCTTGCTCAACCCCAAGTCCTGATACAGGTCGTGTTTCACTGGCATGGCGTACCTCCACAGATTGATCGATGGTCTACGCCCTTGAAGCTAGCCCATTCCAACCGGTCTTGTCATGTTTGAGATCAATCGCATCCCGTTCGTCGCGGCGCATGCGATGGGATCAAACCTTTGCCCCACCCTGCCCTCAACTGTAGATCGCCACCCCAGGGAGAACGGTTTTATGAATCACGTTGCCACTGCTGCCGACACCCAATGCATCAACACCCTGCGCACCCTGGCCATGGATGCCGTGCAGAAGGCCAACTCGGGCCATCCGGGCACGCCCATGGGCCTGGCGCCGGTGGGTTATACGTTGTGGAGTCGCTTCCTGCGTTATCACCCCGAGCATCCCGACTGGCCCAACCGTGACCGTTTTGTATTGTCGGTGGGGCATGCCTCGATGCTGCTGTATTCGCTGTTGCACCTGGCCGGTGTGGTGGAGATCGATGCCCATGGCCAGCGCTCGGGCCAGCCGGCTGTCAGCCTGGACGATATCAAGCAGTTCCGGCAGATCGGCTCCAAGACCCCTGGCCATCCCGAGTACCGCATGACCACCGGCGTGGAAACCACCACGGGCCCGTTGGGCCAGGGCTGCGCCAACAGCGTGGGCATGGCCATGGCCGAGCGCTGGCTGGCTGAGCGCTTCAACCGCGACGGCCAGGTGCTGTTTGACTACGACGTCTACACCCTGTGCGGTGACGGCGACATGATGGAAGGCATCAGCAGCGAAGCCGCGTCCCTGGCCGGGCATTTGAAGCTCGATAACCTGTGCTGGATCTACGACAACAACACCATCAGCATCGAGGGCCACACTGAGCTGGCGTTCAGTGAAGACGTGATCCAACGCTTCCGGGCCTATGGCTGGCACACCGTACACGTCACCGATGCCAATGACTTGCAGGCGTTGAGCGTGGCGCTGGAAACCTTCAAGGCCAATACCGGCGCCCCCACCTTGATCGTGGTGGACAGCGTGATCGGCTACGGCTCACCGCACAAACACAACACCGCTGCGGCCCATGGCGAGCCCCTGGGCGAGGACGAGATTCGCCTGACCAAGGCCGCCTATGGCTGGCCGCAGGATTCAAGTTTTCTGGTGCCCGAAGAGGCCCGCACACTGCTGCGCGATGCTCTTTACGAACGTGCCGAACCGCTGTTTGCCGAATGGAACCAGACTCTGGCCGCCCTCGACCCGCAACGGGCCGATGAACTGCAACGCATGCGCGCCGGGGAAATGCCCGAACAATGGCAAGCGCACCTGCCAGACTTTGCCGCCGATGCCAAAGGCGTGGCCAGCCGTGCCTCGGGCGGCGAGGTATTGAATGCCTTCGCCCAACAGATCCCCTGGCTGCTGGGCGGTTCGGCAGACCTGTCGCCCTCGACCAAGACCAACCTCACCTTCGACGGTGCCGGGCGTTTCAGCGCCGATGACTACAGCGGGCGCAACCTGCACTTCGGTATCCGCGAACACGCCATGGGCGCGATTGCCAATGGCATGGCGCTGTCCTACCTACGCCCGTACACCTCGACCTTCCTGGTGTTCAGCGACTACATGAAACCGCCGATCCGCCTGGCGGCGATCATGGAGTTGCCGGTGATCTTCGTGTTTACCCATGACTCCATCGGCGTCGGCGAAGATGGGCCGACACACCAACCTATCGAACACCTGACCCAATTGCGCGCCACCCCGGGGCTGTTGACCCTGCGCCCAGGCGATGCCAATGAAACCCTGGAACTGTGGAAGGTGGCACTGGCACAAACCCATCGGCCCAGCTGTATGGTGTTATCGCGCCAGGCACTGCCGACCCTCGACCGCAACCACTATGCCGCCGCCTCCGGTGCGGCCAAAGGTGCCTATGTGTTGGCCGGTGCAGATCAACCTGAAGTCATCCTGATCGCCACCGGCAGCGAAGTCAGCCTGGCGGTGGCCGCGTATGAGCAGCTCAAAGAGCAAGGCATTGGCGCTCGGGTGGTGTCGATGCCCAGTTGGGAGTTGTTTGAAGACCAGGAGCAAGCCTACCGCGACAGCGTCCTGCCACCGGCGGTGAAAGCCCGCGTAGTGGTGGAGCAAGCGGGGCCCTTGGGATGGGACCGCTACGTCGGGCAGACCGGCGCCAAAGTGGTGATGAACAGCTTCGGCGCCTCGGCCCCGCTGGCCAAGTTGCAGGAGAAGTTCGGGTTTACCCTGGAGAATGTGGTGAAGCTGGCCAAAGAGCAGATCCAGCACAACCTCACTGACTAACACTGGGCTTAATGTGGGAGCGGGCTTGCCCCTCCCACATTTTGGACATCAGCACCCGTTAGATCAGTGATTGGGCTAGATAAGGTGCGGTGCGGCTGTGTTTGCTCTTGGCAACCTTTTGCGGCGTACCGCACGCCACCACCTTCCCGCCCAGGTCCCCGGCCCCCGGGCCGATATCAATCACCCAATCACTTTGGGCCACCACGCGCATTTCGTGCTCCACCACAACCACCGTATGCCCTGCCTCCACCAAATGATTCAACTGGCTGAGCAAACGATCGACGTCCTTGGGGTGCAAGCCGGTGGTGGGTTCGTCCAAGACATACAAGGTGGCGCCCCGGGCGTTACGTTGCAGTTCGGTGGCGAGTTTGATGCGTTGGGCTTCACCGCCGGACAGCTCGGTAGCCGGCTGCCCCAGGCGCAGATAACCCAGGCCGATATCGCGCAGCACGACTAACGAACGCAGGATGCCCGGCTGCTCGGCAAACACCTGCACCGCCTGCTCCACCGTCAGCCCCAGCACCTGGGCGATGTTCAAACCCTGCCATTTGATTGCCAGGGTGTCGGGGTTATAGCGCGCGCCGTGGCAGGTCGGGCATGGCGCGTACACGCTGGGCATGAACAGCAACTCGACGCTGACAAAACCTTCACCCTCACAGTTCGGGCAACGGCCCTTGGCGACGTTGAAGGAGAACTGCCCGGCATCGTAGTCGCGCTTCCTGGCCGCTGGCGTGGCGGCGAACAGCTTGCGTACGTTGTCGAACAGCCCGGTGTAGGTCGCCAGGTTGGAGCGCGGCGTGCGGCCGATGGGCTTCTGGTCCACCTGCACCAGGCGCTGGATGTGTTCCAGCCCGGCGCTGATGCGCCCGCCACTGGCTTGCGGTGCGGCATCCTCCAGGCTCGGTTCGTCGTCGCTTTCCAGCACGCGCCCCAGGCCCGTGCCCACCAGCTCCAGAAGCGCCTGGCTGACCAGACTGGATTTGCCCGAGCCGGAAATACCGGTCACCGCGGTGAAACAGCCCAGTGGGAAATCCACGTTCAAATCTTTAAGGTTATTTCGCGTCACGCCTGTGAGCGTCAGCCACCCGGCCGGCTCGCGGCTTGGCGCATTGGTCGGGCGAGGTTGGGCAAACAGGTATTCGCGGGTCTGCGAGGCCTCGACATCCGCCAACCCTGCGGGTGGCCCGCTGTACAGCACTTGCCCGCCATGCTCACCGGCAGCCGGGCCCACGTCGATCAGCCAGTCGGCGCGGCGCATGGTTTCCAGGTCATGTTCCACTACAAATAGTGAATTGCCTGCGGCTTTCAAGCGATCAAGCGCAGTGAACAACGCCTCGCCATCCGCCGGGTGCAGACCCGCCGACGGCTCATCGAGCACATAAATAACGCCGAACAACTGCGAACCCAATTGGGTGGCCAGCCGCAGACGCTGCAACTCCCCGGACGACAAGGTCGGCGTGCTACGCTCCAGGGACAGATAGCCCAGGCCCAGCTCGATCAAGGTGTTGACCCGCTCGAGCAAGTCCTGGGCGATGCGTTGGGCCGCCAGGCGTTTTTCCACCGACAGCTTCATGGTGTCTTGCCCCGCTGCCACCGGCCGCAGCAAGTCGGCCAATTGGGCCAGGGACAGTTGCGACAACTCGCCGATATCCACCCCGGCAAACTTCACCGACAGCGCCGCCTGGGTCAGGCGCTTGCCCTCGCACAATGGGCAGGCACTGCCTTGCATGAACTGCGACACGCGCTTTTTCATCAGCGCGCTTTGGGTGTGGGCGAAGGTGTGCAGGATATAGCGCCGAGCGCCGCTGAAGGTGCCTTGGTAACTGGGCTCCAACTTGCGTTTCAATGCCTCGCGGGTCTGCTGTGGAGTGAAGCCGGCGTACACCGGTACGGTGGGGGTTTCTTCGGTGAACAGAATCCAGTCGCGCTGCTTTTTCGGCAGCTCGCGCCACGGGATGTCCACGTCATAGCCCAGGGTGACGAGGATGTCGCGCAGGTTCTGGCCCTGCCACGCCAACGGCCAGGACGCCACTGCACGCTGGCGGATGGTCAACGACGGATCGGGAACCATCAGCGCCTCGGTCACTTCGTACACACGGCCCAGGCCATGGCATTGCGGGCACGCGCCTTGAGGCAGGTTCGGCGAGAAGTCCTCGGCGTACAACATGGCCTGCCCTTTCGGATAACGGCCGGCGCGGGAGTAGAGCATGCGGATCAAGCTCGACAAGGTGGTGACACTGCCCACCGACGAGCGCGCACTGGGTGTACCGCGTTGCTGTTGCAGGGCCACAGCAGGCGGCAAGCCTTCGATGCTGTCAACATCCGGCACGCCGACCTGGTCGATCAAGCGCCGCGCATAGGGCGCCACCGATTCGAAATAGCGGCGCTGGGCCTCGGCATACACCGTGGAAAACGCCAGGGACGATTTGCCGGAGCCAGACACGCCGGTAAATACCACCAGGGCGTCCCGGGGAATATCCACATCGACATTACACAAGTTATGTTCACGGGCGCCACGCACCCTGACAAAGCCCGTTTGCTGGGCGGTGAGCGGCGGGATGTTGCGCGGTGATGTCATGGGCAACCTTGTCTTGCGCTTAGCACCCTGCGCACGCGTTGGGTCAGGGCATCGGGGCTGTAGGGTTTGCTCAGCAGGTGGATATCGGCGCTGAGCAGATTATTGGAAGACAGAATGTCGCGGGTATGACCAGAGGTAAACAGCACCGGCACCGGCGGGTTCTGCGCGCGGGCCCAAGTGGCCAGGTCGGTGCTCTTGACCCGACCGGGCATCACCACGTCGGTAAAGATCAGGTCCGGCGACACGCCGCGCTGCAACACTTGCATCGCGCGGTCGCCATCTTCGGCGGTCAGTACGGTATAGCCCGACTGCTGCAGCAACTCGACCACCGTCAGGCGCACGCCTTCGTTGTCTTCGACCACCAGGATGGTTTCCTGGCCGCTGCCTTGCGGATCCGCATCACTGTCGTCGTCGAAGCATTCAGGCTCCAGGCAGTGGGGAAAATACATCTGCACCACCGAGCCCTTGCCCTCCTCGCTCCACATGTCCACATGCCCGCCACTTTGGCGCACAAAACCGAACACCATGCTCAGGCCCAGGCCGGTGCCGTGGCCTTCGCGCTTGGTGGTGAAGAAGGGTTCGAATGCACGCTTGAGGGTCGCCTCGGACATGCCCACGCCGGTGTCGGCCACCGCCAGGCGCACGTATTCGCCGGGCTTGATGCTTTTACCGACGCAATCGTGCGGGTTGAGGATGACGTTTTCCCCGGTGATACGAATCACGCCCTCGCCCTGCATGGCATCCCGGGCATTGATCGCCAGGTTGAGCAGCGCGTTTTCCAACTGGTTGCGGTCGACATTGATGCACCAGGAATCCTGGGGCAATTGCACGTCAATATGAATGGTTTCCCCCAGCGCCCGTTGCAACAGCTCACCCAGGCCGGCGTAGATGCGCTGCGGGTTGTACACCGCCGGCGACAAGGGCTGGCGACGGGCAAAGGCCAGCAGTTGCGAGGACAGCTTGGCCCCACGTTCCACGGCGGCGATGGCGGCGGTGACGCGACGTTGCACCTGGGGGTTGTCCGGTTCATGCCGGGCAAGCAAATGCAGGTTGCCGGCGATCACTTGCAGCAGGTTATTGAAGTCATGGGCCACGCCACCGGTCAGGCCGCCAATCGCTTCCAGTTTCTGTGACTGGCGCAACTGGTCTTCGGCGGCCGACCGCGCCTGCACTTCAGCGGCCACGCGTTGCTCCAGATTATGGGTGAGCTCCTGGCGCACCCGCTCGGACTTCACCAGTTCGGTGGTTTCCACCACAATCGCCAGCACCCCGGCCGGCTGTTGGTTGTCCCCGGCCACGGGGCTGTAATAGAGGTCCAGCCATACGCTTTCCGGTTGGCCGTGACGCGATAGCACCAGCTCCTTGTTATTGAACGACAAGGTGCCGCCCGCCAGGCACGTATCCACCACATGCCGATTGAACTCGGCCACTTCCGGCCAGCCCAGTTCCACCGGTGTACCCAACAGGTAAGGATGGCGCCCGCCGGCAAATGCCGAATAGCTGTCGTTGTAGATCATGTACCCCGCCCGCCCCCACAGCATCACCATCGGCACGGGTGAGGCCAGCATCATTTGCACGGTGCACGCCAGGCTCGTGGACCACTGATCCAAGGGGCCAAGGTCGGTGCTGGACCAGTCAAATGTGCGAATCCGCTGGGCCATTTCGCCGGCCCAGCCTTCACAGCCGTGGGGGTTGGATAAAAATTGCATGATTGGGCTCTGTGCGGGGACAAGACAGTCGCAAGTTTTGGAGCGCGCCGGCGATGGATGGTTTCATCTTGAATACACAGGAATGCAGAAACTACTGAACTCAATGAAAATCCCGGCTGCGCACCACAATCCCCTCCAGCAGCGGCGTCAAATCGGTGAGCCGCCCGGCGATCAAATGCCGCACCTCACCCACCGCCTCCCAACGGCCGTCCACCTTGAGCAAACGCGAGCCTACCAGCGCCTGGCGCTGACGCTCGGCCAGGTCGCGCCAGACCACCACATTGAGGTTGCCGAACTCATCTTCCAGGGTAACAAAGGTCACGCCGCTCGCCGTGCCTGGGCGCTGGCGGCCGGTGACCAGCCCGGCGATGCTCACGTTGCGTCCATGCTCCACCGCCAGCAACTCCTGGGAACTGCGGCAGCGGCGCCGGCGTAACTCGGCGCGCAACAACGCCAGGGGATGGGGCCCCAGGGTGGTACCGAGGCTAACGTAATCGGCGTGCAAATCTTCGCCTACCGTGGGCTCGGGTAACGCCACCCGCGTTTCATCGGGGCTCGGCAGGCCGGCAAACAAGCCCAGTTGCTGATGCACACCGGCCACGTCCCAGCGCGCCTGATGGCGGTTGCCGGCCAGGGCGCGCAAGGCCCCGGCGTCCGCGAGCAGCGCCTGGGCACGTGCATCCAGGCCGGCGCGGGCGTCCAGGTCAGCGATGTCGCTGAATTGTCGACGCTGACGCACCGCTTCGATACGCCGCCCATCGTCCTCGCGAAACCCCGAGATCATGCGCAGGCCCATGCGAATCGCCGGTTGCTGGCCGTCGATGGGCTCCAGGCTGCAGTCCCAGTCACTGGCCTGCACATCCACGGGGCGGATCTGCAAGCGATGGCGCCGCGCGTCCTGCAGGATCTGGTCCGGGCTGTAGAAGCCCATGGGCCAGCTGTTGATCAAGGCGCAGGCGAAGGCCGCCGGCTCATGGCATTTGAGCCAGCAACTGGCATAGGTCAGCAAGGCGAAACTGGCGGCGTGGGACTCAGGGAAGCCATAGCTGCCAAAGCCCTTGATCTGCTCGAAAATCTGCGCGGCAAAGGCTTCGGTGTAGCCGTTTTTGAGCATGCCGGTGCGCAGGCGCTGCTGATGGGGCTCCAGGCCGCCGTGGCGTTTCCAGGCGGCCATGGAACGGCGCAACTGGTCGGCTTCGCCGGGGCTGTAGTCGGCGGCGACCATGGCGATTTGCATCACCTGTTCCTGGAACAGCGGGATGCCCAGGGTGCGCTCCAGCACGGCTTTCAATTGCGGCGACGGATAGGTCGTGGGCTCTTCATTGTTCCGCCGCCGCAAATACGGATGCACCATGCCGCCCTGGATCGGCCCGGGGCGCACAATGGCAACCTCGATCACCAGGTCATAAAACGTCTGCGGCTTGAGCCTGGGCAACATCGACATCTGCGCCCGCGACTCGATCTGGAACACACCGATGGTGTCGGCCTTGCTGATCATGGCGTAGGTGGCCGGGTCTTCCTTGGGAATCGTGGCCAGGCTCAAGTCCCGGTGACGATGCCGGCGCAGCAAATCGAAGCAGCGACGGATCGCGCTGAGCATGCCCAGGGCGAGGATGTCCACCTTGAGCAAACCGACGGCGTCGAGGTCGTCCTTGTCCCACTGGATAATGGTGCGCTCGGCCATGGCCGCATTTTCCACCGGCACCAGGGTGTCCAGCGGGTATTCGCTGATCACAAAGCCGCCAGGGTGTTGGGACAAGTGCCGGGGAAAACCGATCAGTTGCTGGGTAAGCGTCAAGACGCGGCGCAGCAGTGGGCTGTCCGGGTCGAAGCCGCTTTCACGCAGGCGCTCCAACGGCGGCGCCTCATCGCTCCAGCGCCCGCAGCAATCGGCCAAGGCGTTGATCTGGTCCGCCGGCAGCCCGAGGGCCTTGGCCACATCGCGTACTGCGCCTGTGGCGTGGTAACTGCTGACCACCGCCGTCAAGGCTGCACGGGTGCGGCCATAGCGCTGGAACACGTATTGCAGCACCTCTTCGCGGCGTTCGTGCTCAAAGTCCACGTCGATATCCGGCGGCTCGTTGCGCTCTTTGGACAGGAAGCGCTCGAACAGCAGGTTGGTCAGGCTCGGGTTGATTTCGGTGATGCCCAGGGCAAAACACACCGCCGAGTTAGCCGCCGAACCTCGGCCCTGGCACAGGATCGAACGGCTGCGGGCGAAGCGCACAATGTCATGCACGGTGAGGAAATAGCTTTCGTAGCCCAGTTCGCTGATCAGCTGCAGTTCACGCTGGATTTGCTGCAAGGTCTTGTCGTCGATGCCTTCGGGCCAACGCTGGGCGATGCCTTCTTCGGTGAGGGTGCGCAGCCAGGATTGGGCATCATGGCCTGCGGGCACCAGCTCGCGTGGATAGTGATAGCGCAGCTGGCCGAGGTCGAAAGTGCAGCGCCGCGCGATGGCGAGGGTTTCGTCCAGCAAGGCCTGGGGGTACAGCGCCGCCAGGGCATCCAGGCTGCGCAGGTGGCGTTCGCCATTGGGATGCAGGCGCATGCCGGCTTCGGCCACCGGCACGTGGTGGCGGATGGCGGTCATGGTGTCTTGCAGGGCCCGGCGGCCCCGCGCATGCATATGCACATCGCCGCAGGCCACGGCAGGGATTTGCAGGCTGTGGGCCAGTTGCAAGCGCTGTTGCAGATGGCGCGCATCGTCCTGGCCACAATGCAGGTGCACCGCCAGCCACAGGCGTTGGTCGAAGGTGCGGCGCAGCCAGTCGAGGCTGGCCTGGGTGTCGCTGTCTTGCGCCACCCACAACGCCAACAGGCCGGGCAGCGGTTGCTCGAAATCTTCCTGTAGCAGACGATAACGGCCCTTTTCAGCCCGTCGCCGAGCGAGGGTGATCAGCCGGCACAGGTGCTGATAACCGCTCAGGTTCTCCACCAGCAGCACCAGTTTCGGGCCGTTTTCGATGTGCATTTCGCTGCCGATAATCAACGGCAAGTCAACGGCTTTGGCAGCTTGCCAGGCCCGCACGATGCCCGACAGCGTGCATTCATCGGTGATCGCCAGGGCGCTGTAGCCTTGGCGTTTTGCGCGCTCGAAAAGTTCCAGCGCACTGGAGGCGCCGCGCTGGAAGCTGAAATTGGACAGGCAGTGCAGCTCGGCATAACTCATGCACCGCCCTCCCCTTTAGGAGCGAGCTTGCTCGCGAAAAACCCGAGGGCACCGCGTTCATCCTGGTTTCCCGCGTTATCGTTGACGACCTTCGCGAGCAAGCTCGCTCCTACAGTAGGTGACGGCCCAAGGCTCATGCAAACCACCCTTGCAACCACAGCCCATCGCCTTGCCCCACCGTGCGATAGGCCCAACCCTGCTGGCCGGCGCGGGTCTGGACCAGGTAATAGTCGCGGCGCACATCGGCGCCATCCCACCAGCCGGATTCGATGCGCTCCGGGCCCATCAGGATCTGTACGCCGTGTTCGGCCAGCAAGGTCGGTTGCGGCAATAACCAGCCTGGGCGGCGGACCTTGTTCAAGCTCGGGCACGGCTGGCTGTCGGTCGCGGCCTGCCAGGCGCATTCGGGGCGGTGGTCGGCCTGAAAACGCAGGCCCTGCACCGCCTCATCCCCCAGGCGCGCACGCAGGCGTTCGCGCAATTGTTCCCACGGCAGGGTTTGTTGCGGGCGGTCGTCGAACAGGTCCTGGCGTTGCGGCACGAACACCGGCAAGTCCTCGGCCACCAGGCGCACGCCCCGCACCGGCGCGGTGACCTGTACCTGCTCCAGGCGCCCACGGGCCAGTTCGAACAACATCAAAGGCTCGCGCTCGGCGCTGAGCAGGCCCACCTTGATCACGCTGTCGTGTGTCTGGGCATGTTCCAGGTGCAGGTCAAAGCGCTGCACGCCACTGTCGCGGCCACACAGGAACGCCGACAGGTCGCCGGTCAAGCGCCGCAAGGGGAACAACAGCGCCTGGTGGGATTGCACGTCGAAATTCAATTCGATGCGTGCATCGAACTGGTCCGGCGGTTGATAAAAATCCAGGGCCAATGGCCGCTGCCCACTCAGGGCGTCGAGGTGCTTGAGCAGGCTGGCGTCAAAGCGTCGCGCCAGGGTATGCCGGGGCAAGGCCTGCACCTGAGCCAGGCTGCGCAGGCCCATGCGCGACAAGGCGGTGGCGGCCTGGGGTTCAAGGCCGGCGCGGTCGATAGGCAGCGACGCCAGGGCCTGCATCAAGGCGCTGTCATCGGCCACGGCCAGGCCGTCGTAGCCGTTTGCCAATACCCGCGCCGCCGCCGGGTTGGGCGCAGCGACGATGCGGTGACGAAAGCCAAGCTCGGTCAGCTCTTTGCGCAAACGCGCCTCGAGTTGCGGCCAGGGCCCGAACAGGCCCAGGCTCGATTCGATCTCGAATAACAAGGCCCGTGGGTAATACAGGCTGACCTGGGAGCTGAAGCGATAGGCCCAGGCGGCCAGAAACTGCTGCAACCGCTCAATCTCCAACGGGTCGTATTCGACACAGGCAAACTGCTTGGCCAGGGCATGGGCTGCCGTCAACGATTGCCCGGGGCGCAGGCCCAAGGCGCGGGCGGCGGCGTTGACGGCTTGCAACACGCGCCGCTGCGGCGTGCCGGCCAGCAAAGCCAGCGGCTGCTCGGGTTCGGGGTGCACACGCTGTGCCCCGTCCAGCGCCAATTGCGGGAAGACAATACACACCCAACGCATGGCAACCTCAATGCCCCGCCAGGGCAATCGGCGCCGGATGGGCCAGCCCGCCACGGCACTTGAGCACCCGCACTTGCGCGGGCCTGGCCTCGACCGCCAGGCGCAGAGCGGCGGGCGAGGCATTGATCGCCTCGCTAAGGGAGCGCCAGGCAAACGCCAGGGTCTGCCCGGTTTCGGCCGCCACCTGCAAACGCCGCAAGGCGCGATCATCGGCCTTGCGCGGCCAGCACAACACCGCACCGCAACTGCCCGAACGCAGGCATTGCTCCACCGCCCACAGTGCGTCGCGCTCCTCGGCCCGGATAATGGATAACTGGCGCACATCCACCCCGGCGTTCTGCCACGCATGGGGATAGGGGGTATAGGGCGGCGCCACCAGCACAATGCGCTCGCCCAGGGCCGACAAGCGCGCCAGTGTGGGCAGCACCAGTTGCAACTCGCCCACCCCGTCCTGGGCCATCAGGATTTCACTCAAGGCCGATTCCGGCCAGCCGCCACTGGGCAGTACCGCATCCAGCGCCGCCAGCCCCGTGGGATGTACGCTGGCCGGTGGCGCGGCGGGCCGGCCCTTCCAGACTCGCCCGCCATTGAACAGCGAGTCCAGGGCAACCACGGCGCCCATCAGCCTTGCCTCACCAGGCCGCAGAACACGCCTTCGATGGCCAGGTCCTGCTCGGGCCCGACCACGATGGGTTGATACGCCGGGTTGCGCGGCAACAGGCGAACCCTGTCGCCGTGGCGCTCGAAACGCTTGATGGTGACGTCACCGTCCAGGCGCGCCACCACAATCTGCCCGTTCAAGGCTTCGACAGTGCGGCGTACGCCCACCAGGTCGCCATCGAGAATGCCATCTTCAATCATCGAATCGCCCTGCACTCGCAGCAAGTAGTCGGGGGTTTTGGCGAAGGTGGCGGGGTCCAGTTGCAAGCGGCTGTGCACCTCGGCATCGGCGCCAATCGGCCGACCGGCCGCCACGCGGCCGAGCACCGGCACATCCAGCCACTCGGGACGCGCCGGTTGATTGAGCAAGCGAATGCCACGGGCCTGGTTGGGGTTGACCTCTATAAACCCGGCTTCGGTCAGCGCCACCACATGCTTGCGGGCGACGCTGCGCGAGGCGAAGCCGAACGCCTCGGCGATCTCGGCGAGGCTGGGAGGCTGGCCTTGTTGCGCGATGCGCTCGCGGATGAAGGTCAGGATGGCGGTGCGGCGGGGAGTCAGGTTTGTCATGGAGTACATTTGTACTCCTGTGGGAAATTTCTGACAATAACCGTCAGTCGGCGCTGGGTGTTACACCTGTGGGAGCTGGCTTGCCTGCGATGGCGGACTGACAGTCAACACAGCTGGATTGTGTACATATCCATTCCTGCGGTAACGGCCACTTAGGGTTCCGCTC
>NZ_LYSO01000145.1:0-13879 GCF_001728935.1 Pseudomonas sp. AP42 | reverse complement strand
CGCTACCACTATGACCCCCTCGCCCGCCTGACCCGCGCCGACCACTCCCAAGACGTACAGGAACGCTTCGGCCACAACCCCGCCGGCAACCTGCTGATGCAAGACCGCCCCGGCCCGGACATCGTCGCGGCCAACCGCCTGATGATCCAAGGCGACCGCCACTACGACTACGACGCCTTCGGCAACTTGATTCGTGAGCGGCGCGGCAAAGCCCAGCAACTCATCACCGAATACCGCTACGACTGCCAGCATCGGCTCATCAGCGTCACCCAACCCAACGGCCAAACCGCCCGCTATCGCTACGACCCATTTGGGCGCCGCATCAGCAAGACCGTAGACGGCAAGACCACCGAGTTTTTCTGGCAAGGCGACAAGCTGATTGCCGAGCACCAAGCAGAGCGCCATCGCAGCTATCTCTACGAACCCGACAGCTTCCGCCCACTGGCCCTTCTGCAAGGCTTCGGCCCACACACCACAACGCCCTACCACTACCAACTCGACCACCTCGGCACCCCGCAGGAACTCACCAGCCCCGAGGGCGAAATCGTCTGGTCCGCCCACTACCGCGCCTACGGCCAGATCGCCCGGCTCGACGCGGGCAAAATCGACAACCCGCTGCGCTTTCAAGGTCAGTATTTCGATGCGGAAAGCGGGCTGCATTACAACCGCCATCGCTACTACAATCCGGATATTGGTCGCTACCTGACACCGGACCCGGTGAAGTTGGCGGGGGGGATCAATGGGTACCGGTATGTGCCCAACCCTACCGGGTGGGTTGATCCTCTAGGGTTGAGCGCAAATTGTCCTGGCTCAGGAAAGAAAAAACCGCTCTGCTCTTTGCCTGCAGAACCGGATATACCCGATGTCTCTCGTAAAGGGGCGTTCAGGCAAGCAAAAAGGGATGCCAATGTACCTATGACTCAAAACCCCGATGTGATGACACACCCTAGCTCAGGAAGAACGACACAGTACAAAATAGAAAAAATGACTGATTTGAATGATGACAATATATTGGATGAAAGCGGTAGAACCATAAACTCAAGGGTTTATCAATTCACGAGAGCAGATGGCTCTAAGGTTCTAATTCAGGACCATTCTGCCGGGCATAAATTCGGCAGACCAGACGGCATAGGTGACCAAAAAGCGCATTTCAATTTGCGACCAATAGACAAGCCTCGAAACGGAACCGTAGACGGCGGCAAGGACCATTACAACTTTAGGAGAAGTCGATGAAATACTGGAACGAACTTGATCATAATATTTTTTTTGAAAAAATTTTTAGCACGCCTGTAGAAATCGGCAAAATTGCTCTTTTTTCTTTGCAAATAGAAAATGATCGACCTTATGTGGGGTTAGGATTCGACATACCCGAATTCCCAGATACTTTGCCAAAAAAATGGGAAGGGAAAGGCTATAACACCTGCAGAATGGGCATCGATTGTCATGGCATTCGCGAATTAAAAATACACAACATCCCCATTAGAGAGGTGTTTCTTGTTGATATCACCAAGCAAAATGATCTTTTTCATTTCCAAGCAAAGA
The DNA here is from genome assembly GCF_001728935.1 of Pseudomonas sp. AP42. Lineage (NCBI taxonomy): Bacteria > Pseudomonadati > Pseudomonadota > Gammaproteobacteria > Pseudomonadales > Pseudomonadaceae > Pseudomonas > Pseudomonas sp. AP42. The sequence continues at coordinate 12,337 of NZ_LYSO01000145.1, read as the reverse complement.
ATGAAAACTCTCTAATTGAATTCAAGGCTAAATTCATTTCACTTTGCGATCCGAATGTATACATTAATGGTCCAGACGATTATTTTTTCTAGATAGAATAAAAATCGCGTAATTACTATGACCCCCATAGCCAGCCCCAATTCGCCACCCCGCCCACCTCAACCTAGACTCTGTTCAAGTTGTTTAAACGGACAGAGGATTCACCACCATGGGCAAACGTCACCCCAATCTCCCCGCCTGGCAATGGCGTCAGTACCCACAGAACCATCAGCACCCAACCAACCTGGCGTTGCACCTGATTGCCGTGCCGCTGTTTATCGTCGGTTTTCTGCTGATCGTGTCGGGCGTGTTCAGCCTGAGCCTGGCCAGCTTCGCGGTCGGCGTGATTGGCATTGTCGCGGGCCTGGCGTTGCAGCGTCATGGCCATAGCCTGGAGGCCCAGGCCAGTGAGCCGTTCAGCGATCGTAAAGATGCGGTGCAGCGCCTGGTGGTCGAACAGTTCGTGACTTTCCCGCGCTTTGTGCTCAGCGGTGGCTGGTGGCGCGCCTGGCGGCAGCGGCACCACCACTGACCGGCAGGTTCAGGCGAACACCACCACAGTCTGACGGCTAAGGGCGATCAACTCGCCGGTCGGGCTCCACAAGGCAGCGGCAGCGTGGCCGTAGCCGTCGCGGGCGTGTTCGATGTTGACGTGGTACTGGCACCAGTCGAGGGTGGTCAGGTCTTGCAGTGGCTGGATGAACTCGATGGTCCAGGTCAGGGTGCTGCCCGGCGCGGGCTTTTTCAGGTGGGGCAGCAATGCAGGTGGCCAGGCGTCGACCAGGGCGAGGATATGCGCCTCGGTCAGTGGTTCTTCTTTTACATCTCCGCGCAACCGTACCCAACCGCCCATCTCGCGGGATTTATTGCCGGTAAACGGCAGGCCACCCACACTCCAGCGCATTGCCAGATGGCGCATGAATTCGGGGGTAACACCCTTGATATAGGGCAGCTCCTGGCACTCATCCCAGTGTTTGAATACCGGTGGCGGCTCACTCGCCACATCAATCTCGGAGGGGCGAGAGGCGCCAAAACTGGCCTGGACCAGGGTCGCCACTTCACCGTTCTGCACCACGCGCCCCAGCAACTGGCTGACCGCCTTGCCTTCGCGCAGCACTTCGACCTGGTAACTGGCGGGCACATCCGGCGTTACCGGGCCGACAAAGGTGACTGCCAGGGAGCGCAGCGGTCGATCCGCCGGCACCTGGGCACGCAGCGCCTCGTATTGCAAGGCAGCGACCAGGCCGCCAAAGGTGGCCCGGCCCTGGGCCCATTCGGCAGGAATGGTGACATCCAGAGGATTGCTACGGGCAGCATCGAGCAAATCACTAAAGCGCATGGCGACCTCACATCAAGTAAATCGTGGAGGAATCTTAACCATCGAATTCGGCAGGCACAGCGCCCATTCCGGCCAAAAACCGGACCGGTTTAAAAACACTCGGCGCTAAGTTTATCCAGCACGCGGTCGGCCTTGCCTTGCGCCTTGAGCATGGTGCGCTGCCATACCGCTACGCAGGGTTGCAGGTCCGGCTCGTGACCGGCCTGGGCCAGCCACTGCCAACAGTCATGCCAATCACCCAGGGCGCTCTGGGCTTTTTTCAAGTGGGACAGGGCGTTGGCGGGTAATTTGTCCAGCTCCGGATACGCCTCGGCGGCATAGCGCACACGCTTGATCAGCAACCGCAGCCGGTGGCGATCATGATCGGGATCCTTCAGGGCCTCATCGAGTCTCTGCCATTGCTTGGCCAGGCGTTTCTGGATGCGCGGGCGCAAGCCCTTGAGCAGTTTCTGGTGCTGGGACGCGCGGATAAACCGTGGGAATGCATCCAGGATCAGCAGCAAGTGCGCCAGCTCCGGGCTTTGCGCCACCTGGCGATAAGCCTCGGGCTGCAGACGCAGGCGCCGATCAGCCGCGTCGTGATAACCGTGCTGATGCAAATACGCCGCCAGCACCTCTCGGTCGCGTAGCGGCGTAGTCAGTTGGCCAACCGTGCTGGCGGCCAATTCAAGCTGTTCGACACCGGGCAGCCCGCGCAAAGGCCGCAACAGGCTGCGCAGGCGGCGTACCGTGGTGCGCAAATCATGCAGGGCTTCATCGTCAGTGACGGCGGCGAGGCGAGCCTGGCAGCTCAGTAACCCTACTTCCAGGCCAATGACCTGAGCGACTAACTGATTGACCAACGCTGACATCCTGCCCTCACTTTCCGATGAAAAATCCTACCCGCCGCTGGGTCATCGCCCGGCGCGAGACTCACGAATGTAGAACCGCGCCTTTTCGGCCTTGTTGGAGCAGCCCTCGAACGCTTCGAACTGCTGCTGAGTCTTGGCGCCAGTCAACAGCGACAAAGCCTTGGAGTAGCTGACAGTGCCGGCAAAACCTTCGGCCTTGGCCAGGTCCAGTTCTTTCCAGGCGGCGTCCAATTGCGAGCCGCAGCTGTCGCGATACGCGGTTTTCCCAGCACAGCCAGCCAAGGCCAACACGATCACAGGCACACAGATCCAGGCTTTCATTGATGACACCTCAAATATACAAATTCAGTCGTAGCCTGTAGACGTTGCCTACAGGGAAAAGTGCCTTGTCCTTAGCCTGAAATCAGTAGTACCTATTGCCAGAGCATACCCGAGCCTGATCGCCAGCCTGGAAAAATATTGCGCGCTGTCAGCAAGGATTGAAGCAGGCCCCTTGATGGGTGCATTGTGGGCCCCTGTTTTGCGAAGGATCTGGCCATGAAGAAACGTGTTGCCTTAGTGCTGGGCTCCGGTGGGGCCAGGGGCTACGCCCATATCGGGGTGATCGAAGAAATCGAACGACGCGGCTATGACATCGCCTGTATCGCCGGCTGTTCCATGGGCGCCGTGGTGGGTGGGATCTACGCCGCCGGCAAGCTCGACGAGTACCGCAACTGGATCGAAAGCCTGGACTACCTCGACGTACTGCGCCTGGTGGATGTGAGCTTTCGCCTGGGGGCGATTCGTGGTGAAAAGGTGTTCGGGCAAATCCGCAAGATTGTCGGCGACATCAATATCGAGGAGTTGCGCATCCCCTACACCGCCGTCGCCACCGACCTCACCAACCAACAGGAGATCTGGTTCCAGGAAGGCTGCCTGCACCAGGCCATGCGCGCCTCGGCGGCGATCCCTAGCCTGTTCACACCGGTGATGCAGGGCAACCGCATGCTGGTGGACGGCGGCCTGCTCAACCCGCTGCCCATCGTGCCGGTGGTGTCGAGCCATTGTGACTTGATCATTGCGGTCAACCTCAATGCCACCAACCAGAAGCACTACCAATTGCCGGTGATCCAGCGCCCGCCCGCGTTCAAGAGCCGCTTCAACAGCCTGGCCAAGTCCCTGGGCTCCCACCTGCCGTTTCGCCGCAAGCAGGCCGAGCAGTTGATGAAACTGGAACAAGAAGCCTTGCAGGCCCAGGCCGCCGAGATCAACCCGTGGCTGGAGTCTGCCGAACCCGAAGCCCAACAACCTGCCGCGGCGCCGGAGAAAGCCGGCGCACCGAAGTCGGCGACCGGCTCGTTCATCATCGACAACGTCGGGCCTGCATCGCTGCTGGACCTGATCAACCAGAGTTTCGAGGTGATGCAAACCTCCTTGGCGCAATACAAGATCGCTGGGTACCCGCCGGATGTGCTGATCAACGTGCCGAAGCGGGTGTGCCGGTTTTTCGAGTTCTATAAAGCGCCGGAGTTGATCGCGTTGGGGCGGGAGATTGCCAGTGATACGTTGGATCGGTATGAAAGCGAACAGAGTTGAGCGTGTGGGTGTTGCGGATGGCCTCATCGCGGGCAAGCCCGGCTCCCACAGGGAAATGCATTTCAACTGTGGGAGCTGGCTTGCCTGCGATGGCGCCAGCGCAGGCACCACAGATTCAAGCACCTAGCAACCGATACCCCACCCCCGCCTCAGTCACGATAAACCGCGGCTGGGTCGGGTCATCTGCCAGCTTCTGGCGCAGGTGCCCCACCACGATACGCAGGTAGTGGCTGTCCTCGGTATGGGTTGGGCCCCAGATGTCCTTGAGCAATTGCTGCTGGGTAATCACCCGCCCCGGGTGCCGGGCCAGTTGCGCCAGCACTGCGTATTCCTTGCGGGTCAGCGCCACCTCGGCACCGTCCAGCAGTACGCGACGATAGGCCAGGTCTACGGTCAACGGGCCAAAACTCAAGGCGGCTTCCTGGGCCTCGCCCGCTGGTGCCTGGCGCAACAGCGCACGCACGCGGGCAAGAAACTCCTGGATGCCGAACGGTTTGGTCACGTAGTCATTGGCGCCACCGTCGAGGGCCTCGACCTTCTGACCTTCGCTGGCCCGCACCGACAGCACCAGCACCGGCACCGTGGACCATTCGCGAAACTCGCGCAGCACCTGTTGGCCGTCCATGTCGGGCAGGCCCAGGTCGAGCACCAGTAAATCCGGTTTGCTCAAGGCCGCTTGGGCCAGGCCTTCGTTGCCGGTGCCGGCTTCGATCACCTTATAGCCTTGGGAAGCCAGGCTGATGCGCAGGAATTTGCGGATCTGGGGTTCGTCATCAATGACAAGAATCGTCGCGGTCTGGCTCATGGTGTCTCATCAAAACCCATTAAAAAATCCCCCCTGTAGGAGCGAGCTTGCTCGCGAAAAACTTCTAGGCACCGCGTGCATTCAGGGCGCCATCATTATCGTTAACGACCTTCGCGAGCAAGCTCGCTCCTACAGGGTTATTCCAAGGCAGGTTGTGTCGGCAATGGAAGAAACAAGGTGATGCAGGTACCCCGCCCGTCAATGCCATCGGCCACGCTGATATGCCCACCGTGCGCGCCGACCATGCCCTGGCAGATCGCCAACCCGAGGCCGGTGCCCTGCCCGCCTCGATCACCGCGGGCGGCGGTGTAGAACATGTCGAAGATCTTCGCACGCTCCTCCTCGGGAATCCCTGGCCCTTCATCCGCCACGGCAAAAAACAATTGCTCATCCTGCACGCCCGCGCGCAACTGCAAGCGGCCCTGGGGCGGCGAAAACCGTGCGGCGTTTTCCAGCACGTTGACCAAGGCCTGCTCGATCAACGCCGCATGCACATACAACAAAGGCAGTTCCGGCGGCACATCGGTGCTCACTTGCAACGGCGCCAGCACGGCGCGCAATCTCCCAAGGGCACTGCCGACGATGTCGCCGGGCGACACCCAATCGCGCGCCAGTTTCAGCGCACCGTGGCCCAGGCGTGTCATGTCCAGCAGGTTCTGGATATAGCGGTCGAGGCGCTCGGCTTCATCGCGAGTGCCTTCGAGCAGTTCGCGGCGATCCTCCAGCGGGATGGCTTCACCGAGGGCCAGCAGGCTGTCGATGCTGCCACGCATGGACGTCAACGGCGTGCGCAAATCGTGGGACACCGAGGCAAGCAAAGCGCTGCGCAGTTGTTCGGTTTCGCCGTGCAGGCGCGCCGATTCCAACTCCTGCCCCAGTTGTGCCCGCGCCAGCGCCTGGGCCAGCGGTTGGCTCAACGCGGTGAGCAAGCGCCGACGTTGCCCGCTCAATTCCAGGCCAGGCTTGGCACTGACACCCAGTAACCCCAAGGGCCCCTCTTCACCCGACAACGGCCACCACCACCAACGCCCCAACGGCAAGGTGCCGGTGCCCATGCCGGCCGGCTGATCATGCTGCCAGGCCCAATCGGCGGCGGCGCGTTCGGCTTCGGTGAGGGTCAACGGGCCACCGGTCTCGACCTTCCAGCCGCCCTGGCCGTCGCGATTGACCAGGCACAAGTCGAGGTCGTTCCAACCTTGCAGATGGTGGGCGGCGGCGCTGATGACGGCTTGGCGGTCGGTGGCGGCGGTGAGCTTGCGCGACAGGTCGAGCAGCTCGCTGGTTTCTTCCTGGGTATCGCGCAACGCCTGCAACTGGCGACGCTGGCGTGCGGCGAGGTTGCCGGTCAACGCCGCCATCAACAGAAAGAACAACAGGGTCAGCACGTCTTCTTCGCGCTGGATGGCGAAGGAAAAATTCGGCGGGATAAACAGAAAATCGTAAGTCAGAAACGACAGCGCCGCACACACCAGGGACGGCCCCAGGCTACTGCGCACCGCCACCAACAGCACGGCGGCGAGAAACACCAACGAGATGTTCGGCAGCGCCAGGGCACTTGATACGGCCCAGGCCACTGCGGCAGCGGCGAGGGTCGCCACCACCGCCAAGGCGTAATCGAACCACACCAAACCGCGCACATCGGGCAGCCGTGGCGGTGCAGGCATGTCATCGCTGTCGAGGACGTTGATTTCCAAGCCGCGGGCATTGCGTAACAGGCGTGCGGCCAAGCCGCCACCGAACAGGCGCCGCCGCCAGCGCATCCGCGACTGCCCCACCAGCACCAGGCTGGCGCGGCGTTCGGCGGCATGCTGGATCAGGGTCTTGGCCACTTCCCCCGCGCGCAGCAACACCACTTCGCCGCCCAACCGCTCTGCCAGTTGCTGGGCGTTTTGCAGGCGCAGGCGCGATTGCTCATCCCGCGCACGGCCGTTGTCGATGTGCACCAGGCTCCAGGGTAAATGCCGACGCTGGGCCACGCGGCTGGCATGACGCACCAGGCGTTCAGCTTGGGCATCGCCATCCACCCCGACCAGCAAGCGCCCGCGCACCGCCGGCGCGGCCTGGCCGAGTTGGCGGTAGCCCTGGGCCAGGTCGTCATCGACATGGGCGGCGGCGGTTTGCATGGCCAGCTCGCGCAGGGCCATGAGGTTGGTCTGGGTGAAAAACGCATCGATGGCCGCACGCGCCTGCTCGGGCACATACACCTTGCCGTCACGCAGGCGCTCGAGCAGCTCGCGAGACGGCAGGTCGATCAGCAGCAGTTCGTCGGCCTCTTGCAGCACCCAGTCCGGCAGGGTTTCGCGCACGTGCACGCCGGTGATGCCGCGCACTTGGTCGTTGAGGCTTTCCAGGTGCTGGACGTTGACCGTGGTGAACACGTTGATGCCGGCGGCGAGCAGTTCCTGGATGTCTTGCCAGCGTTTTTCATGCCGGCTGCCGGGGGCATTGCTGTGGGCCAGCTCGTCCACCAGCACCAGCTTTGGCTTGGCGGCGAGCAGGCCGTCGAGGTCCATTTCTTCGAGCATCACGCCACGGTATTCGCTGCGCAACAACGGTTGTTGCGGCAGGCCGCTGAGCAAGGCTTCGGTTTCGGCGCGGCCGTGGGTTTCGACCACCCCGGCGATCAGGCGCACGCCCTGGCGCAGTTGGGTATGGGCGGCCTGGAGCATGGCGTAGGTCTTGCCCACACCGGGCGCGGCGCCGAGGAAGACTTTAAGCCGGCCACGGCCGTCCCGGGGTAGATCGGCTAACAGGGCATCGGCGCGGCCGGCGTCGCTCATGCTCGGGGGTTCCTTCAGGTATTTATAGAGGGTCTTCAAGGCCGTCATCGCGGGCAAGCCCGGCTCCCACAATGGAATGCATTCCAAATGTGGGAGCCGGGCTTGCCCGCGATGGCGGTCGCAAGGCTTACAACGTTTCCAAAGCCATGTTCAGGGCCAGGACGTTTACTACGGGCGGCCCTACCAACGGGCTTTGGATGTGCTCATCCAGCAACCGCTGCAAGGTCGACACTGGCACATTTCGCGCCGCCGCTACTCGCGCCAGTTGATAGGCAATCGCCTGCGGTGGCAAGTGTGGATCAAGGCCACTGCCGGAGGTGGTCAGCGAGGCCAGTGGCACCGGGCCCTGGCCAGGCACTGACTGTTTGCCGGCATCCTCGATTATGCGGGTCGCCAAGGCCGGATTGCTGGGGCCCAGGTTACTGGCACTGCTGGACACGGTGGCAAATGCACCGGCTGAAGGGCGTGGGTGAAACCAGCTATCGCCGGTAAAGTCCTGGGCGATCAGACTGGAGCCGCGCACCTTGCCGCTGGCGTCGCGTACCAGGCTGCCGTTGGCTTGGTCGGGAAAGGCGACTTGCGCCACGCCGGTGACTACCAGCGGGTAGGCCACGCCGGTGATCAGGGTCATGAGTACCAGCAGGCTCAGGGCTGGGCGGATGATGTTTGTCATAGTCAAATCCTCAATAAATCGGCCAGGTCAAACCAGGTGCAGCGCGGTCAGCAGCATGTCGATGGCCTTGATGCCCACGAACGGCACCAACAGCCCGCCCAGCCCGTAGATCAGCAGATTGCGCCGCAGCAATGCCGACGCACTCGCCGCCTGTACGCGCACGCCGCGCAGGGCCAGCGGAATCAGCACCACGATAATCAGCGCGTTGAACACGATGGCCGAGAGGATCGCGCTCTGCGGGCTCTGCAAGTGCATGATGTTGAGCACGCCCAGTTGCGGGTAGATCGAGGCGAACAGCGCCGGCAGGATCGCGAAGTACTTGGCCACGTCATTGGCGATGGAGAAGGTCGTCAGCGCGCCACGGGTCACCAGCAGTTCCTTGCCGATCTGCACCACGTCCAGCAGCTTGGTCGGATCGCTGTCGAGGTCGACCATGTTGGCGGCTTCGCGCGCGGCCTGGGTGCCGTCGTTCATCGCCATACCAACGTCAGCCTGGGCCAGCGCCGGGGCGTCGTTGGCGCCGTCGCCACACATGGCGACCAGGCGACCATCGTTCTGCTCATGGCGAATACGCGCGAGTTTCTTCTCTGGCGTGGCTTCGGCCAGCACGTCGTCCACCCCCGCTTCAGCGGCAATCGCGGCGGCGGTCAGCGGGTTGTCGCCGGTGACCATCACGGTGCGAATCCCCAGCTTGCGCAACTCGGCAAAACGCTCGCGAATACCGGGCTTGACCACGTCCTTGAGATGAATTGCCCCCAGCAACTTGCCATCGGCGCACACCAGCAAGGGCGTGCCGCCGCTTTGGGCGATCTTGTCGATTTCCCGCGACAGCGCAGGCAGCAGGTCGCTGCGTTGCTGGCCGATAAACGCCAGCAGCGAGTCCACCGCGCCTTTACGGAACACACGGCCCTGGTAGTCGACACCGGACAAACGGGTCTCGGCGCTGAAAGGGACAGCGGTCAACGCCTCCAGGCTCGGCTCGGCATGGGGGTGCAAGGCGCGCAGGTATTCAACGATGGACTTGCCTTCCGCCGTGTCATCGGCCAGGGACGCCAGCAGCGCGCCTTCGGCCAATTCGCGGCCGCTGACGCCAGGCGCCGCGACCACAGCCGAGCAACGACGGTTGCCGAAGGTGATGGTGCCTGTCTTGTCCAGCAACAGCACATGCACATCCCCCGCCGCTTCCACGGCGCGGCCAGACTTGGCGATCACGTTGAGACGCACCAGGCGGTCCATGCCGGCAATGCCAATGGCCGACAACAAGCCGCCAATGGTGGTAGGAATCAGCGTCACCAGCAGCGCGACCAGGAACACCAAAGGCAAGCTGCCATTGGCGAAGTGGGCGAACGGCTGCAGGGTCACGACCACCAGCAGGAAGATCAGGGTCAGGCCGATCAGCAGGATATCCAGCGCGACTTCGTTGGGGGTTTTCTGGCGTTTGGCGCCTTCCACCAGCGCGATCATGCGGTCCAGGGTGGACTCGCCCGGGTTGGCGGTGATGCGGATGAGCAGCCAGTCCGACACCAGCAGCGTGTTGCCGGTGACGGCCGAACGGTCGCCGCCGGACTCGCGGATCACCGGGGCGGATTCGCCGGTAATCGCCGCTTCGTTGACCGCCGCAATCCCTTCGACGACCTCGCCGTCACCGGGGATCATTTCCCCGGCGGCAACACGTACCACATCGCCCTTGCGCAGGCTGGTGGCCGGCACCACCTTGAAGCTGCCATCGGCTTCCTGGCGACGCGCGCTCAAGCCTTCGCTGCCGGCCTTGAGGCTATCGGCACGGGCCTTGCCACGCCCCTCGGCCAAGGCTTCGGCGAAGTTGGCAAACAGCACGGTGAACCACAGCCACACGGCGATTTGCACGGCGACAAACGTTGGAACGGTGGTATCGGGCACAAAGCACAGCACGGTGGTGAGGATGGCGGTCAGTTCGACTACCAGCATCACCGGCGAGCGTTGCAGTTGGCGTGGGTCCAGCTTGACGAAGGCCTGGACCAGCGCTGGGCGCCACAAGGCCGAGATAGCGGTTTTGGCAGGCTCCTGGGTTTTGACCGGGGCCGCGTTTTTTGCAGGCATATTCATTTTCATATCCCTTAACTAGAAGCCCATGCTCAGGTGTTCAGCGATGGGGCCCAACGCCAGCGTCGGCAGGAAAGTCAGGCCGCCCACCAGCAAAATGGTCACGGTCAACAGGGTGACGAACAGCGCGCCATGGGTGGGGAAGCTGTTCTGGCCAATCGGTGCGGTCTTCTTCATCGCCAGGCTGCCGGCCAGGGCCAGGACCGGGAGGATGTAGCCGAAACGGCCGATCAACATGCCCAGGCCAAGCATCAGATTATGGAACGGGGTGTTGGCGCCGAGGCCGGCAAACGCCGAACCGTTGTTGGCACTGGCCGAGGTGTAGGCGTAGAGCAACTGACTGAAGCCGTGTGGGCCAGGGTTACTGATAGCACCCGCCGGGCCGGGCAAGCTGGCGGCAATGGCACCCAACACCAGCACGCCGACCGGCATCACCAGCAGGGTCACCACCAGCAATTGCACTTCCTTGGCCTGGAGTTTCTTGCCCAAGTATTCCGGCGTGCGGCCGATCATCAGGCCGGCGAGGAACACTGCGATCAACACGTTGAGCAACATGCCGTACATGCCGGCACCGACACCGCCGAAGATCACTTCGCCGACCATCATGTTCACCAATGCCACCATCCCGCTCAGGGGGCTGAGGCTGTCCTGCATGCCGTTGACCGAACCGTTGGAGGCCGCGGTGGTGGTCACCGACCACAGCACGGTGCCGGTGGTGCCGAAGCGTGTTTCCTTGCCTTCCAGTGGTGCGGTTTGCTCCACCGCCGGGTTGTTCAGGGTGGGATTGGGCTGGTACTCGGACCACAGCGACGTCGCGCCGCCGATCAGGAACAGCGCCAGCATGCACGCGAGGATCGCCCGGCTCTGGCGCAGGTCCTTGACGTAGTGGCCGAAGGTAAACACCAACGCCACCGGGATCAGAATGATCGAGGCCACTTCAAACAGGTTGGCCCAGGCGGTCGGGTCTTCGAACGGATGCGCCGAGTTCACGCCGAAGAAGCCACCGCCGTTGGTGCCCAATTGCTTGATCGCAATCTGGCTGGCAGCCGGCCCCAGGGGAATCACTTGGTCCACGCCCTGCAGCGTGACGGCATCCACATAGTGGGCGAAGGTTTGCGGCACGCCCTGCCATACCAGAAACAGCGCGAGCACCAGGCACAACGGCAGCAGGCCGTAGAGGGTGGCGCGGGTCATGTCGACCCAGAAGTTGCCCAGGGTCTGGGCAGATTTGCGCCCGATCCCACGGCACAAGGCGACCAGGACGGCGAGACCGGTCGCCGCACTGACGAAGTTCTGCACCGTGAGGCCGGCCATCTGGCTCAGGTAACTCAAGGACGCCTCGCCGCTGTAGTTCTGCCAGTTGGTATTGGTCATGAAACTGACGGCAGTGTTGAACGCCAGGGTCCATTCCTGGCCGGGCAATTTCTGCGGGTTCAGTGGCAGGGAGCCCTGGAATAACAGGATCGAGAACAACAACAAGAAGCCCGCCAGGTTGAACGCGAGCAAGGCCAGCATGTATTTCTGCCAGCTCTGCTCTTGCTGCGCATCCACGCCCGAGAGGCGGTAACAGGCCTTTTCAACAGGCCCCAATACGGGCGTGAGCCAGGTGCGCTGGCCTTCCATCACCTTGTAGTAGAACCGCCCCAGAAACGGTGCCGGTACCAGTACCACGGCGAAGAAGGCGATGATCAGCCAATAGTCATAACTGTGCATAGCCCGCTCCTAGTTCCGATCCGCGCGTAACAGCGCAACCAGCAGATAAATGAACAGCGCCACGGCCAATAGCAGTGACACCCCGTCCAGAACGCTCATGGAAGTCTCCCCTTCGTGCGGCGATTGCCGCGTGTGGGGGCATTGTCCGCAGGAGCGGTGTAAAGGAACGAGAGCGAGGGGCTGGGTGGGGCGTAAAGATGGCGTAAAGAGTGGGTTTATGCGGGGTTTACAGGGAGATATGCAGTGGCTGGGAGGGCCTCATCGCGGCATAGGTATCTACACAACTTTGGTGTGACGCTGGACTGGTGGCGAGGGAGCTTGCTCCCGTGGCGGACTGACGGCCGGCGCCTATCTCCCTGACGCCCCAGGATCCAAATGTGGGAGCTGGCTTGCCTGCGAAGACGGCCTGACAGTCAACGCAGTTGGATGGTGTACATATCCATTCCTGCGGTAACGGCTACTTAGGGTTCCGCCCTGACA
>NZ_LYSO01000144.1:0-13921 GCF_001728935.1 Pseudomonas sp. AP42 | reverse complement strand
TCTTCCAAAGTGACCCGCCGTCAGGGCGGAACCCTAAGCGGCCGTTACCGCAGCAATGGATATGTACACAATCCAACTGTGTCGCCTGCCAGGCCGCCTTCGCGAGCAAGCCCACAGTTTGATATCTGAGTGTCAGGTAGGTAGGTGTTGGCTGGCGGGCCGTCATCGCAGGCAAGCCAGCTCCCACAATTGGATAGCAGTGTGTCAGGTAGGTCAGCGTCGGTTGGCATTCCGTCACGGGAGCAAGCTCCCTCGCCACAGGTTCAGCGTCACTCCAAAGTTATGAAGATACCTATGCCTATCTCTGTCAAACCACGCATTTGAGAGCCACGGCCCTCAAAAAATGATTATCAGGCCCGGCCAATCGGTGCGAATTTGGCCTGGGTGTGTTCCGCCAACACCGCCGCCGGCAATTCAACTTCCAAACCCCTTCTGCCCGCACTGACAAAAATCGTTGCAAAGGGTTGCGCCGTTTCATCGATAAACGTGCGCAGCCGCTTCTTCTGCCCCAACGGGCTGATGCCGCCCAACAGATACCCCGTGGAGCGCTGCGCCGCTGCCGGGTCAGCCATTTCGACTTTCTTCACACCCGCAGCGTGAGCCAGAGCTTTCAAGTCCAGACTTCCGACGACCGGCACCACCGCCACCAACAACTCACCCTTCTCACTGCTCGCCAACAGCGTCTTAAACACCTGGGCCGGGTCCAGGCTCAATTTTTCCGCGGCCTCCAGCCCATAGGATGCTGCCTTGGGATCATGTTCATAACTGTGGATGCGATGTTCGGCGCGAACTTTTTTCAACAGGTCCAATGCGGGGGTCATAGCGGCTCCAGGCGGGCAAACTGATGGCCAATTCTAGGCCAAGACCGCCTGAAACGCTCTAGCACAGCCCTATTACCGCTAAAGCGACGCGCCCTGCCCATGATCATTCACCACACCAATAGTTCGGAAATGACCAATGGTTCACTTTCGACCTTTGACAGCGGTCATTCTTGTCTATATTTTTTCGTTTCCGAATACCGTAGGAATAATCCTCTGGTACTCCGCAGTAAGCCGCGATCCAGGATGGGGATCCTTCTCGCGGTGAATATCGCGCAATTGCCCGTTGAGGCGGTGCGCAAGACAAGAACAACAATTGAGGTTTTCCATGACAACTGCTCTTCAACAGCCTTCACTTTCGAGCCAATGCATGGCCGAATTCCTGGGCACCGCGCTGCTGATCTTCTTCGGTACAGGATGCGTCGCCGCGCTCAAGGTCGCGGGTGCGAGCTTTGGCTTGTGGGAAATCAGTATCATCTGGGGGGTGGGCGTGAGCATGGCGATCTACCTGAGTGCCGGTATTTCCGGGGCTCACCTCAACCCGGCGGTCAGTATCGCCCTGTGCATCTTTGCCGATTTTGAAAAGCGCAAACTGCCCTTCTATATTCTTGCCCAGGTCGCCGGCGCCTTCTGCTCCGCCGCCTTGGTGTACACGCTCTACAGCAACCTGTTTTTCGATTACGAACAAACCCACCACATGGTCCGCGGCTCTCAAGCCAGCCTGGAATTGGCCTCGGTGTTCTCAACCTACCCCCATGCACTGCTGAGCACGGCCCAGGCATTCCTGGTGGAGATGGTCATCACCGCCATCCTGATGGGCGTGATCATGGCCCTTACCGATGACAACAACGGCCTGCCACGCGGCCCGCTGGCGCCCCTGCTGATCGGCTTGCTGATCGCGGTGATTGGTAGCGCCATGGGCCCGCTGACCGGCTTTGCGATGAACCCGGCTCGGGATTTCGGTCCCAAGCTGATGACCTTTTTCGCTGGTTGGGGTGAAATGGCCTTTACTGGCGGTCGCGATATTCCTTATTTCCTGGTGCCGATTTTCGCCCCGATTGTCGGCGCATGCCTCGGTGCTGCGGCCTACCGCGGGCTGATTGCTCGACACCTGCCAAGCGCCGCACCGGCTATCGCTGAAGAAACACCTGACACAGCTGTCAACGGCAAGCCCCGTATTTCCTGAAAGCGCCAGCCTGGTCCCCTGCCCTTCGCGGCCCAGGCTGATTTCTGACTTCCTTATTTCGTCCAAGGCAATTGACATGACCGACCTTCAGAATAAGAACTACATCATTGCCCTTGATCAGGGCACTACCAGTTCCCGGGCGATCATCTTCGATCGTGACGCCAACGTGGTGTGTACCGCCCAGCGCGAATTCGTCCAGCATTACCCGCAGGCTGGCTGGGTCGAACATGACCCGATGGAAATTTTCGCCACCCAGAGCGCGGTGATGGTCGAAGCGCTGGCCCAGGCCGGCCTGCACCACGACCAGGTGGCCGCCATCGGTATCACCAACCAGCGTGAAACCACCGTGGTCTGGGACAAGATCACCGGCCGTCCAATCTACAACGCCATTGTCTGGCAGTGCCGCCGCAGCACCGAGATCTGCCAGCAGCTCAAGCGCGATGGCCATGAGCAATACATCAGTGATACCACGGGCCTTGTGACCGACCCGTACTTTTCCGGCACCAAACTCAAGTGGATCCTCGACAACATCGAAGGCAGCCGCGAACGTGCACGCAACGGCGAACTGCTGTTCGGCACCGTCGACAGCTGGCTGATCTGGAAATTTACCGGCGGCAAGACCCACGTCACCGACTACACCAACGCCTCGCGCACCATGCTCTTCAACATCCACACCCTGGAGTGGGATGCGAAGATGCTGGAGATTCTCGACATTCCGCGGGAAATGCTGCCGCAAGTGAAGTCGTCATCGGAAATCTACGGCCGTACCAAGAGCGGTATTGCCATCGGCGGCATTGCCGGTGACCAGCAAGCCGCCCTGTTCGGCCAGATGTGCGTGGAAGCTGGCCAGGCCAAGAACACCTACGGTACCGGCTGCTTCCTGCTGATGAACACCGGCGACAAGGCGGTCAAATCCAAGCACGGCATGCTCACCACCATCGCCTGCGGCCCACGCGGCGAGGTGGCCTACGCATTGGAAGGCGCAGTCTTCAACGGCGGCTCCACCGTGCAATGGCTGCGTGACGAGCTGAAGATCATCAACGATGCCCACGACACCGAATACTTTGCCGGCAAGGTCAAGGACAGCAACGGCGTGTACCTGGTACCCGCCTTCACCGGCCTCGGCGCGCCCTACTGGGACCCGTATGCCCGTGGCGCGCTGTTCGGCCTGACCCGTGGCGTACGCGTGGACCACATTATTCGTGCAGCCCTGGAGTCGATTGCCTACCAGACCCGCGACGTCCTCGACGCCATGCAACAGGACTCGGGCGAACGCCTCAAGGCCCTGCGCGTGGACGGCGGTGCGGTTGCCAACAACTTCCTGATGCAGTTCCAGGCCGACATCCTCGGCACCCAGGTAGAACGCCCGCAAATGCGTGAAACCACTGCCCTCGGCGCGGCCTACCTGGCTGGCCTGGCGTGTGGTTTCTGGGGCAGCCTGGACGAGCTGCGCGGCAAAGCGGTAATCGAGCGCGAGTTCGAGCCACAGCTGGATGAAGCGGCCAAAGAGAAACTCTACGCCGGCTGGCAAAAAGCTGTGAGCCGCACCCGTGACTGGGAGCCGCACGAAGGCGCCGAATAAGCCAAGCGCTGGCTTGCGGTAGGTTGTAACTGGCAGGGAGCGGATTCCTGCGTCATCATGGGCCACTTTTGTATGGCAGCCCAAAGGACGCCCCATGAATCTGCCTCCCCGCCAACAACAAATCCTCGAACTGGTCCGCGAACGCGGCTACGTCAGTATCGAGGAAATGGCGCAGCTATTCGTTGTCACCCCGCAAACCATCCGCCGCGATATCAACCAGTTGGCGGACGCCAACCTGTTGCGCCGCTACCACGGCGGCGCAGCCTATGACTCCAGTGTCGAGAACACCGCGTACGCCATGCGTGCCGACCAGATGCGCGACGAGAAGCAACGCATCGGCGAAGCCATTGCCGCACAGATTCCCGATCACGCCTCGCTGTTCATCAACATCGGCACCACCACCGAATCCATCGCCCGTGCGCTGCTCAATCACAACCACCTGAAAATCATCACCAACAACCTCAACGTCGCCACCATGCTCAGTGCCAAGGACGACTTCGATGTGTTGCTCACCGGCGGCAATGTGCGCCGTGACGGTGGTGTGGTCGGCCAGGCCAGTGTCGACTTCATCAACCAGTTCAAGGTCGACTTTGCCCTGGTGGGCATCAGCGGTATCGACGAGGACGGCAGCCTGCTGGACTTCGATTACCAGGAAGTACGGGTCTCCCAGGCAATCATCGCCAATGCGCGACAAGTGATTCTGGCGGCAGACTCCAGCAAATTCGGGCGCAATGCCATGATTCGCCTGGGGCCGATCAGCCTGGTGGACTGCCTGGTGACTGACCAACAGCCGGTGCCGGCGTTGGTGCAGGTGTTGAATGAGCATAAGGTGCGGCTGGAGGTCGTGTAGCGCCTGTACCGCCGCCTTCGCGAGCAAGCCCGCTCCCACATTTGAACGCATTCCCATGTTGGAACTCGATCAAATGTGGGAGCGGGCTTGCTCGCGAAAGCGATCTATCCAATAGCCCATACCTCAAGCCTGTCACAGGCTCATGTTCACAAATTTTCCTTTCCCCACCCTTCGATGAGTTTTTTCAATCGAAGTCGGGTGGCTGTGCCCGCAATTATCAGCTACCATTTTCGCAAATGAACATTAATGTTCGAATTCCAAGACGAAAAGATCGCGAGGCCAGCCGATGAACCCTTCCACCTTGCCTGCTCCACCGCTTGCCGAAGTCTATGACGTTGCCGTAATTGGCGGCGGGATCAATGGCGTCGGGATTGCAGCAGACGCAGCCGGTCGCGGTTTGTCGGTATTCCTTTGCGAAAAGGATGACTTGGCCAGCCACACCTCATCGGCCAGCAGCAAGCTGATCCACGGTGGCCTGCGTTACCTGGAACACTACGAATTCCGCCTGGTGCGCGAAGCCCTGGCGGAACGTGAAGTGCTGCTGGGCAAAGCGCCGCACATCGTCAAGCAAATGCGCTTCGTACTGCCGCACCGCCCGCACCTGCGCCCAGCGTGGATGATTCGCGCCGGCCTGTTCCTGTATGACCACTTGGGCAAGCGCGAGAAACTGGCAGGGTCCAAAAGCCTCAAGTTTGGCGCCGACAGCCCGCTGAAAAGTGAAATCACCCGAGGCTTCGAATACTCCGACTGCTGGGTCGATGACGCCCGCCTGGTCGTGCTCAACGCCATGGCAGCCCGCGAGAAAGGCGCGCACATCCACACGCAGACCCGTTGCGTCAGCGCCCATCGCAGCAACGGCTTGTGGGAAATGAACATGGAGCGTGCCGACGGCAGCCTGTTCTCGATCCGCGCCCGCGCGCTGGTGAATGCTGCCGGCCCTTGGGTGGCCAAATTCATCAAGGACGACCTGAAGCTGGATTCGCCCTACGGCATCCGCCTGATTCAAGGCAGCCACCTGATCGTGCCGCGCCTGTACGAAGGCGCCCATGCGCACATCCTGCAGAACGAAGACCAGCGCATCGTCTTCACCATTCCGTACCTGAACCACTTGACCATCATCGGCACCACCGACCGCGAATACACCGGCGACCCGGCTGCAGTGGCGATCACCGAAGGTGAAACCGACTACATGCTCAAGGTGGTCAACGCGCACTTCAAGAAACAACTGAGCCGTGACGATATTGTCCACACCTACTCCGGCGTGCGCCCGCTGTGCAACGACGAGTCGGATAACCCATCGGCCATCACGCGTGATTACACCCTGGCCTTGTCCGGCGGCACCGGCGAAGCGCCGATCCTGTCGGTATTCGGCGGCAAGCTGACCACCTATCGCAAACTGGCTGAGTCGGCCATGGCCCAACTGGCGCCGTACTTCACCCAGATGCGCCCAAGTTGGACTGCCACGGCGAGCCTGCCCGGCGGCGAAAATATGAGCACCCCTGAAGCTCTGGCCGACGCCATCCGCGCCAAGTTCGACTGGGTACCGAGCGAGATCGCCCGCCGCTGGTCCACCACTTACGGCAGCCGCACTTGGCGCTTGCTGGAAGGTGTGCAATCGCTGGCCGACCTGGGTGACCACCTGGGTGGCGGCCTCTATACCCGCGAAGTCGACTATCTGTGCGCCGAAGAGTGGGTGACACAACCGCAGGACGTGCTGTGGCGCCGCACCAAGCTTGGCCTGTTCACCACCGAGCAGGAACAGGAAAACTTGCAACGCTACCTGTCCAAGGTCGAGCAGAGCCGCGGCAAGATCGAAGCCGCCTGACCGCCCTACCGTGTAGGAGCGAGCTTGCTCGCGAAAAACCTGAGAGCGCCGCGTTTATTCAGCATAAACGCGGCGCTTTTGCGTTTTTCGCGAGCAAGCTCGCCCCTACGGACTATTCGGTTTTCCGAACACGCCCCTCTGCCCTATTCGGTTTGCCGGACTATCGACCGAAAATATCGCCGAAACAAAAAGTTAATTTCCATATAAATCATGAAGTTATCCTTTTGTTTTCGGTATGGCACGACTCATGCTCTACACTCTTCAACGATTGCCTGAGGCGCCTTAGGAGCCGTCACGGGCAGTCGCTATACAAGAGAGCCGTTCAGCTGGCTTCATAAAAAAAACAAATGTCGAGGAAGTATTGATGCGCATCGTTCCCCATATCCTGGGCGCAGCTATCGCTGCTGCTCTGATCAGCACTCCAGTTTTTGCCGCCGAACTCACCGGCACACTGAAGAAAATCAACGACTCCGGCACCATCACTCTCGCTCACCGCGACAGCTCCATTCCGTTTTCCTACATCGCGGATGGTTCGGGCAAACCCGTGGGCTACTCCCACGACATCCAGTTGGCCGTCGTCGAGCAGCTGAAAAAAGACCTGAACAAACCCGACCTCAAAGCCAAGTACAACCTAGTGACCTCGCAAACCCGTATCCCGCTGATCCAGAACGGCACCGCGGATCTGGAGTGCGGCTCCACCACCAACAACACAGAACGCGCCCAGCAAGTTGATTTCACCGTCAACATCTTCGAAATCGGCACCCGTTTGCTCGTCAAGAAAGACAAGGAAGGCAAGCCGTCCTACGCTGACTTTGCCGACCTGAAAGGCAAAAACGTGGTGACCACCGCCGGCACCACGTCCGAGCGCATCATCAAGGCGATGAACGCCGACAAGCAGATGGGCATGAACGTCATCTCCGCCAAAGACCACGGCGAATCCTTCCAGATGCTCGAAAGCGGCCGTGCCGTTGCGTTCATGATGGACGACGCCCTGCTGGCCGGTGAAGAAGCCAAGGCCAAGAAGCCTGATGACTGGGTCATTACCGGTACTCCACAGTCCTTCGAGGCCTACGCTTGCATGGTTCGCAAAGGCGATCCGGACTTCAAGAAAGCCGTGGATGACGCCATTGTCGCCCTGTACAAGTCTGGCGAGATCAACAAGATCTACGCCAAATGGTTCGAAAGCCCGATCCCACCAAAGGGCCTGAACCTGAACTTCCCGATGAGCGACAAGGTCAAGGAGCTGATCGCTAACCCAAGCGACAAACCAGCGCCAGAAGTAAAAATCTGATACCTGACTAAGCTTATGTCCTGAGGGAGCCAACCCTCCCTCAGGCGTCTGTAATTACCTGCTGGCTTTAACTTGGAACACTCGACCTGGCGGTTTTCGAGCCGATCGTGTGTGCCTGGCGTTCAACGTCAGGCGGGAACGGATCTTCCCCAAGCGGGTGCTTGTACATCGATCGATCTCGAGGGGAGACCCTAATGAATTACAACTGGGACTGGGGCGTGTTCTTCAAGTCCACCGGCGTGGGCAGCGAGACTTATCTCGACTGGTACCTCTCCGGGCTGGGCTGGACCATCGCCATCGCTATCGTGGCATGGATTATCGCCTTGCTGCTGGGCTCCATTCTGGGGGTCATGCGCACTGTGCCAAACCGCCTCGTATCGGGCATCGCGACCTGCTACGTGGAACTGTTTCGTAACGTGCCGCTGCTGGTTCAGCTGTTCATCTGGTACTTTCTGGTACCGGACATGCTGCCGCAGAACCTGCAGGACTGGTACAAACAAGACCTGAACCCGACTACCTCGGCCTACCTGAGCGTCGTGGTGTGCCTGGGCCTGTTCACCGCCGCCCGTGTGTGTGAGCAAGTGCGTACCGGTATCCAGGCGCTGCCACGCGGCCAGGAATCCGCGGCACGCGCCATGGGCTTCAAGCTGCCGCAGATCTATTGGAACGTGCTGCTGCCCCAGGCTTACCGCATCATAATTCCGCCGCTTACCTCCGAATTTCTCAACGTGTTCAAGAACTCCTCCGTGGCGTCCTTGATCGGCTTGATGGAACTGCTGGCGCAAACCAAACAGACCGCCGAGTTCTCGGCCAACCTGTTTGAAGCCTTCACCCTGGCCACGCTGATCTACTTCACCCTGAACATGAGCCTGATGCTGCTGATGCGCGTGGTCGAGAAGAAAGTCGCAGTGCCCGGCCTGATCTCCGTGGGGGGCAAATAATGGACTTCGATTTCAGCGGCATCATCCCCGCCATTCCAGGCCTGTGGAACGGCATGGTCATGACCTTGAAGCTGATGGTCATGGGCGTGGTCGGCGGCATCATCATCGGGACCATCCTGGCCCTGATGCGCTTGTCGTCCAACAAACTGCTGTCCCGCGTGGCCGGCGCCTACGTGAACTACTTCCGCTCGATCCCGTTGCTGCTGGTGATCACCTGGTTCTACCTGGCGGTGCCGTTCGTGTTGCGCTGGATCACCGGTGAAGACACGCCGATCGGCGCGTTCACCTCCTGCGTCGTGGCGTTCATGATGTTCGAGGCCGCGTACTTCTGCGAAATCGTACGAGCCGGTGTGCAGTCGATTCCCAAGGGCCAGATGGCGGCGGCACAAGCCATGGGCATGACCTACGGCCAGACCATGCGCCTGATCATCCTGCCCCAGGCGTTCCGCAAGATGACGCCGTTGCTGCTGCAACAGTCGATCATCCTGTTCCAGGACACCTCCCTGGTCTACACCGTGGGCCTGGTGGACTTCCTCAACTCCGCCCGCTCCAACGGCGACATCATCGGCCGCTCCAATGAGTTCCTGATCTTTGCCGGTGTCGTCTACTTCATCATCAGCTTTTCCGCCTCGCTGCTGGTCAAGCGTCTGCAAAAAAGGTTTGCCGTATGATCTCTATCAAGAACATCAACAAGTGGTATGGCGACTTCCAGGTGCTGACCGATTGCAGCACCGAGGTTAAAAAAGGCGAAGTGATCGTGGTGTGCGGGCCATCCGGCTCGGGCAAATCCACCCTGATCAAGTGCGTCAACGCACTGGAACCGTTCCAGAAGGGCGACATCGTGGTCGACGGCACCTCCATCGCCGACCCGAAGACCAACCTGCCAAAACTGCGCTCGCGCGTGGGCATGGTGTTCCAGCACTTCGAGCTGTTCCCGCACCTGACCATCACCGAAAACCTGACCATCGCGCAGATCAAGGTGCTGGGCCGCAGCAAGGAAGAAGCCACCAAGAAGGGCCTGCAACTGCTCGACCGCGTGGGCTTGTCGGCGCACGCCCACAAGCACCCTGGCCAGCTCTCCGGCGGCCAGCAACAACGTGTGGCGATTGCCCGCGCCCTGGCCATGGACCCGATCGTCATGCTGTTCGACGAACCGACCTCGGCGCTGGACCCGGAAATGGTCAACGAAGTGCTCGACGTGATGGTGCAACTGGCCCACGAAGGCATGACCATGATGTGCGTGACCCACGAAATGGGCTTTGCGCGCAAAGTGGCCGACCGTGTGATCTTCATGGACGCCGGCAAGATCATCGAAGACTGCCCCAAAGAAGAGTTCTTCGGCGACATCAGCGCCCGCTCCGAGCGTGCGCAGCACTTCCTTGAGAAAATCCTGCAGCACTAAAAGCGACACATAGCTTGCCCTGTAAAAACTGGACCAATGTGGGAGCGGGCTTGCTCGCGAATGCGGCATGTCAGTCACTGATGCATCAACTGGCAGACTGCATTCGCGAGCAAGCCCGCTCCCACACTGAACCGCGCAGGTTGCACGCTCTGGTTGACCCAAGGCATCTGTGATGAAATGCGACCCCAATCAATATCGCGCCGCGCCGCCATCACTTGCCGTGAAGCCTCGTCTGATACGCCAACTGTTCCTGCCGCCGTTGATCATCGCCCTGATGGTCGGCCTGGGTTATATCGGCTTCTGGGTCAGTGACTACTACGGCATCCGCACCCTCAGCGACAATGGCGAACGCCAGTTGGAGTTGCACGCCCGTACCGTCGAAAGCGAACTGAGCAAGTACACCTACCTGCCCAGCCTGCTGGAACTGGAGTCCAGTGTTTCCCAACTGCTCGCCGACCCGAACCAGGAAACCCGCAAGACGGTCAACGACTACCTCGAAGGCCTGAACCGCCGCAGTCGCAGCCGCGCCATCTATGTGATGGACACCACCGGCCGCGTGCTGGCCACCAGTAACTGGCGCGATGCCGACAGTTACCAAGGTGAAGACCTGTCCTTTCGCGCCTATTTCCAGAATGCCGTACGCGGCCAGCCTGGCCGTTTCTACGGCATCGGCAGCACCAACGGCGAACCCGGCTATTACCTGGCCCATGGCCTGGAAGAGCACGGCAAGATCATCGGCGTCGCCGTGGTCAAGGTGCGCCTCGAAGCCCTTGAAGAGCGCTGGCAACGTGCGCGCCTTGAAGCTTTCGTGAGCGATGAGAACGGCATCATTATTCTTTCCAGCGACCCGGCGCGTCGCCTCAAGGCCGTACGCCCGCTGAGCGATGACACCAAGGACCGCCTGGCCCACAGCCTGCAATATTACTGGGCGACGCTCAATGAACTGCAACCCCTGGCCCGCGAGCGCCTGAACGAAGGCACCGAGAAACTGACCTTCCCGGCCAACACCGAAGTGGTCAACGACCAGCACGCCGTCAGCTACCTGGCGCAGACCCGTCCGCTCAACGACACGCCGTGGAACTTTACCCTGCTCACCCCGCTCAACGACCTGCGCCGCGCCGCGATCAACCAAGGCATCCTGGTGGCCGTCGCCTTTGGCCTGGTCGCCTTCCTGCTGATCGCCTGGAACGAACGGCGCAAGGTCATCGCCACCCGCCTCGCCGCACGGGAAGCCTTGCAGGAAGCCAACAGCCTGCTTGAGCGTCGGATTGCCGAACGCACCGCCGACCTGCGCGCCAGCAACGAACGGCTCAAGGGCCAGATTCGCGAACGACGCCAGGCCGAAGAAACCCTGCGCCACGCCCAGGACGAACTGGTGCAGGCTGGCAAGCTCGCGGCCATTGGCCAGATGTCCACCAGCATCGCCCACGAACTGAACCAGCCGCTGGCAGCGTTGCGCACGCTGTCGGGCAACACCGTCCGCTTCCTTGAGCGCGGCGCCCTGGACACCGCCAGCACCAACCTCAAGACCATCAACGAACTGATCGACCGCATGGGCCGCATTACCGCCAGCCTGCGCTCCTTTGCCCGGCGCGGTGACGACCAGGGCGAAGCCAGCCTCGGCAAGGCCGTGGACGCCGCGTTCCAGGTGCTCGGCGCGCGCCTGGACAGCCTGCCGTTGACCGTGCACCGTGACTTTGCCAATGCCCAACTGCAGATCGACCAGACCCGCCTGGAGCAGATCCTGGTCAACCTGATCGGCAACGCCCTCGATGCGATGCAGGACCAAGCGGCGCCGCAGCTGTGGCTGGAAGGCCAGAGCGGCGACGGCAAATACCGCCTGTTGGTGCGTGATAATGGCCACGGTATCGACCCCGAGGCGCGCAAGCATTTGTTCGAACCCTTTTTTACCACCAAGCCCGGCGAACAAGGCCTGGGCCTGGGCCTGACCCTTTCCGCAAGCCTCGCTGCCGCCACCGGCGGCAGCCTGGCCGTGGAACATCCGGCCAATGGTGGTACCGCCTTTGTCCTGAACCTGCCATTGGTGGGCGCTCAACGAGCTGAGTCGACATGAATACACAAGCCCAAGACCTCACCGTCCTGATCGTCGAAGACGACCCCCATGTACTGCTCGGTTGCCAGCAAGCACTGGCGCTCGAAGACATTACCAGCGTCGGCGTGGGCAGCGCCGAAGAAGCGCTCAAGCGCATCGGTGAAAACTTCGCCGGCATCGTCATCAGCGACATTCGCTTGCCGGGCATCGATGGCCTGGAACTGCTGACCCGCCTCAAGGCCTTGGATAAAAGCCTGCCGGTGGTGCTGATCACAGGCCACGGCGATATCTCCATGGCGGTGGGCGCCATGCGTAACGGCGCCTACGACTTCATGGAGAAACCCTTCTCGCCCGAACGCCTGGTTGACGTGGCACGCCGCGCCCTGGAACAACGCGGGCTGGCGCGGGAAGTCTGGTCGCTACGCCGGCAACTGGCCGAGCGCGACTCGCTGGAAGGCCGCATCATCGGCCGCTCGCCAGCGATGCAAAACCTGCGCGAACTGATTGCCAATGTCGCCGACACCTCGGCCAACGTGCTGATCGAAGGCGAGACCGGCACCGGCAAGGAACTGGTCGCGCGCTGCCTGCATGATTTCAGCCGGCGCCATACCCACCAGTTCGTTGCCCTCAACTGCGGTGGCCTGCCGGAAAACCTGTTTGAAAGCGAGATTTTTGGCCACGAGGCTAACGCCTTCACCGGCGCCGGCAAACGTCGCATCGGCAAGATCGAGCATGCCCATCAAGGCACGCTGTTCCTCGATGAAGTAGAGAGCATGCCGATCAACCTGCAGATCAAATTGCTGCGAGTGCTACAAGAACGCACGTTGGAACGCTTGGGTTCGAACCAGAGCGTGGCGGTGGATTGCCGAGTAATCGCTGCCACCAAGTCCGACCTCGACGAATTGAGCCGCGCCAGCCAGTTCCGCAGCGACCTGTACTACCGCCTCAACGTGGTCACCCTGGAACTGCCGCCCCTGCGCGAGCGGCGTGAAGACATCCTGCAACTGTTCGAACATTTCCTGCAGCAATCTTCGCTACGCTTCGACCGCGCCGTGCCGGAGCTGGACAACCAGACCCTGTCCAACCTGATGAGCCACGACTGGCCAGGCAACGTGCGTGAGCTGCGCAACGTCGCCGAACGCTTCGCCCTCGGCCTGCCCGCCTTCAAGAAAAGCGGCGCCGGCAGTGGCAGCCAAGGGGTTGCCTTTACCGAGGCGGTGGAAGCCTTTGAGCGCAACCTGCTCAACGATGCCCTGCAACGCAGCGGCGGCAACCTGACCCAGGCCAGCCAGGAACTGGGGATGGCCAAGACCACCCTGTTCGACAAGGTCAAGAAATACGGGTTGAGTCACTGATGGATCTGTTCTTGAAGGCCGCGCTTGGCGCCGCAGTGGTGCTGATTCTGGCGGCGCTGGCCAAGACCAAAAACTATTACATCGCAGGCTTGGTGCCGCTGTTCCCCACTTTTGCGCTGATCGCCCATTACATCGTCGGCAAAGGCCGAACGGTTGCGGACTTGAAGACCACGATCCTGTTCGGGATGTGGTCGATCATTCCGTATTTTGTGTATTTGGCGACGTTGTATGTGATGGTGGATCGGCTGCGGTTGGAGGCATCGCTGGCAGTCGCCGCCGTGGCCTGGTTGATGGCCGCGACGGTGTTGGTCAGCGTGTGGGTACGCCTGCACACCTGACACAACGCGGTTAAACAGGTGGGAGCTGGCTTGCCTGCGAAAGCGGTGGTTCAGTTAAAGATTCAGTGACTGACACGCCGCCTTCGCGAGCAAGCCCACTCCCACAGGGGATCTGTGCCAGGCGCAGATTTTGCGGGTAGTACACGACCAATGTGGGAACTGGCTTGCCTGCGATAGCCGTAGGTATCTACACAACTTTTGGGCTGTAGCAGCAGACGGTAACCACGATGCGAAGCGAGCCGCTCTTGATCTTGATCTGCTTTTGATCTCAGGCGCCCCG
>NZ_LYSO01000143.1:0-14069 GCF_001728935.1 Pseudomonas sp. AP42 | reverse complement strand
GTCTGGTAGATAAGCGTTGCCGCTATCGCAGGCAAGCCAGCTCCCACATTTGGACTGCGGCGCGTCAGGTAGATAAGCGTCGGCTGTCAGGCCGTCACGGGAGCAAGTACTCTCAGATAAAAAAACGCCGACGCTGGAAAAGCCGTCGGCGTTGAAACCTTGAAGGGGTTTTGGCTTACATCAGAACGCTGGCACCACCGCGCCGTTGTACTTCTTCTCTATGAAAGCTTTGACTTCCGGGCTGGTCAGGGCCTTGGCCAACTTCTGGATAGCATCGCTGTCCTTGTTGTCCGGGCGCGCCACCAGGAAGTTCACATATGGCGACTTCGCGTCTTCAATGATCAGCGCGTCCTTGGCCGGGTTCAGGCCAGCTTCCAGGGCGTAGTTGGTGTTGATCAGGTCGAGGTCAACCTGATCCAGCACCCGTGGCAACAGGGCCGACTCCAGCTCTTTGAACTTCAGGTTCTTCGGGTTGCTGGCGATGTCTTTCGGCGTAGCCAAGGCGTTGGTCGGGTCTTTAAGGGTGATCACACCGGCCTTTTGCAGCAGCAACAAGGCGCGGCCGCTGTTGGAGCCCTCGTTCGGAATCGCCACGGTGGCGCCGTCTTTCAGATCTTCGATTTTCTTGATCTTTTTCGAGTAGCCGCCGAAGGGTTCAACGTGCACGCCCACCACGGTAATCAGGTTGGTGCCCTTGCCCTTGTTGAAGTTTTCCAGGTACGGCAGAGTCTGGAAATAGTTGGCGTCCAGACGTTTCTCAGCGACTTGCACGTTCGGCTGCACGTAGTCAGTAAAGACTTTGATCTGCAGGTCCACACCTTCCTTGGCCAGGGTCGGCTTGATCAGCTCGAGGATTTCGGCGTGCGGGATCGGCGTAGCGGCCACCACCAGTTTCTCGTTGGCCTGGGCGAAGCCGGCAGTCAGGGCAGCCGCCAGAGCGGTAAACAACAGAACCTTTTTCATGCAATGTCCTTCTAACGACCGTTTTTATGTGAGGTGCCAGCGAAGTGCTATCGCGGCGTGGGAAGGACAATACCTAGATTTTTTATTCCCGAACAATATCTTTTATTCACGTTGATATTCCATTTTGCTCATACAGGAATTTACGCACCGATTCCTGCTCGGCTGGGCTGGCGCTGGCAAAAATTCGTCGTACTTGCTCCAGCGGTGAACCCGCCACCGGCAAGTTCAAATGCTCGGGCAAGATTTCATCGCCACTGCTCACCAACAAGGCAAAGTGAATGACGTTTTCCAGTTCACGGGTATTGCCCGGCCACGTGTGGCGTTCCAGCACCTGCTGGGCGGCGTCGCTGATCAGTGGCACCGGCAGGTCCAGGCGCTGGCTGTAGATGCCGAGGAAATACTCGGCCAGGGACAAGATATCCCCCACCCGCTCGCGCAACGCCGGCAGGTCCAACCGGCCCTCACTCAAATAACGGAACAGACGCTCGTGGAACTTACCGACGGCGACGGCCTGCGCCAGGTCGATGCTGGTGGCGGCCACCAGGCGCACATCCACCGGGCTCGGCTGATGGGCACCGACACGGGTGACTTCGTGGTTTTCCAGGGCCGCGAGCAATTTCACCTGGATCGGCAGCGGCAAGTCGCCAATCTCATCCAGGTACAAGGTGCCGCCATTGGCCGAGCCGAACCAGCCCGCCCGGCTGCTCGCCGCGCCACTGTGGCTACCGGCGGCATAGCCGAACAACTCGGCATCGGCATAGGTGGGGCTGATGGCGCCACAGTTGACCGAGACAAACAGGCCAGTGCGGTCACTGCCACGGTGGATGTGCCGCGCCAGCAACTCTTTACCGCTGCCGGTTTCACCGCGAATCAGTACGGGTAAGGCGCGCGGCGCAAGGCTTTCCAACTCTTCACGCAGTTGGCGTGAGCGTGGGTCAACGAACACCAGCGCCTTGGCGCGGATGCTCAACGGGCTTTTTTCAGCATCGGGAAAGGTCAGCAGCGGCTGGCCGAAGGTTTCATGCAGACTCATGGCAGGCTCCCGCCCTAATCCACACAGGGACGGGGCGTTGAAAAATATTAGGCGCTGCGCCTAGCGTGGTGCTCGAGGCGATGTTGCAGGCGGTAGAGGTAAGCAAACCCTTGCTCCCACCGCCGGTGGCCGGACTTCACATTGATATGCCCGGCACCCGAGAGGATGCCGGCTTCGGCGCCCCACAGGCGCGCCAGTTCCAGAGCCCTGTGGGCGCTCACGGCACTGTCGTTGTCGGAGCTGACCACCTGGCTGGGGAATGGCAACAAATCGGTGGGAATCGGTGCGAAGTTACGCAGGGCGGGCGCACATGCAGGGCGCTCGACATCCGCAGGGGCTACCAGCAATGCGCCGCGCACCTGCCGCAAGACCTGCACGGGAGCGGTAGCGGCCCAGTGGGCCACGGTAATGCAACCCAGGCTGTGGGCGATCAGGATGACCGGCGTACTATCGGCAGCGATGGCCTCAGCCAGCGCGGCGACCCAGTCCTCGCGACGGGGCGTCAGCCAATCGGCTTGCTCCACCCGCGCGCTGTTGGGCAAGCTGTTCTGCCAATGGGTTTGCCAATGATCTTCTGGCGATCCTTGCCAGCCCGGCACGATCAGATAACGAATCGACTCGCTGTGCATGGGTGTGCCCTCCTGCAGCGTTTAACGTTGCTGACCAGTATAGGGGCCGCTCAACAACCAAATAAGGAATAAAAAGGAATTTATTAATAACCATATGGAATTTATATTTTCCGAAATCTGTCAATGCTCAACCATCGCCCCCTCTTCACCCAGGTGCCAGGGGCGATAGCGACAGTGCAGACTGTCAGCCGGTGGATTCACGCAAGCCACTGCTAGTGGCTCGCCACGCTTTGCCGACTCAACGCGAATGATGCATGGAGTGCTCTGCGCCGATGGTGACGCCAAATTTATTACTCATTGGCATATAAAAATCGTGAACTTTCATGTAGTGTTTTGCATAATCCTGAGGCAATAAAAGACGCGCACTCATGAGTTCTGTAAGCTCATTAATGATCGGAAACATCCCATATTCTTCTTGCTCCAATACATCACCAAACATTTTCGGCCCGGTGACCTCGAATATCTTCGTTTCATACGCCTTATAAGCCTGCTGTTCTGCGGCGGTCGCCCCCTCCTCAAGGAAAGGTCGATGATTGGTAAACCAAGATTCGTTGGCTTTATACCGCTGATATGACTCCTCTAAAATCTTATCAAATAACGGATTGCCCGGATGACTTGCAAAATTGCTGGTATTAAACCCTTCAAAGTCTGTGGCTGCATAAGTCACTGGCGAGTTCAACAGAATATCATTGGCCGTGGCTTTCAGCGTGACCTCTCCCACGTTAAACTCTAATGTATCGTCCGTATCCAGGTAAATGCCACCGTATTTCTTCATCAAGGCCACGCGCATCACGTCCGATGATGCAGATAAATTCTGCCCTTGCCCTGAACGAAAATACTGATACATCTCCCCATACTTTCCAGCATTCAGCTCTTGAAAGGCTTCATCTTCCTTCAAGTTATGCACTTCAAGCCCACCGACTTTGTGATCCAGCGCCGCCTTTATTTTCTGGAACGTATCTGCATCATTGGCATCCACATGAACGATTGACTTATAACCAGGACTTTTTCTGGAATTTTCCACGATATTTTCGAGCAAGTGCTCTGGTATTTCATTACCCGCCCAAAAATAGTGGATCACCTTGGGCACTTCTGTCGCACCCGACGGCAGCGACGGCAACCGCGGTAGCTTGAGGGTCTTATTTATGATGGAAGCCGGGGTGTTTTTGCTTCCGACAACCGCTTCGGCCTTTGAACCCGCTTGCCATGCTCCTCGACCGTCACGCCAATAAAACAGGTCATTGACTTGACCATTTTCTCTAAGCCCGCGCCAAAGGCCTGCCTGTATGTCATACGTGACTTTCGTGCCGTATTGACCCACATAAACCATGTAGTCTTTAGAGAACATTTGATGGACACCGTCCATGGGAACCGTGAATTCGTCAAGGATCGCCGGTGTCGAAACGGGACTCATCGGGTACCCAATATGCCCGTTCACATGTCGTGGCGGGTTGAAGAACGGGCGGCCTTGTTCATTCACTTGAGCGGGCGCCTGGGCGGCGGCATCCACCTCTGTTGCCAGGCCACCGCCGGCCATCCGCCCGGTCACTTTCGCAAGCGGCGCCCCAGCATGTGTGGCTAATGGCGGTACAGCGTTCAACACCCCAAAAACGATACGGTCAGAGGCTGTCGCTTTACCTTTGACGGCATCGTCAATGCCGATACCTGCCTGGGTGGCGCCGGCAGCCAGGAAGAAAACATCCAGGGCTATTGCTACCTCCGGCATCACCAATGCCAGCGGCGTCATGAACATGGCGACCTTCGTGGCTTCCTCAACAAGCTGCAGGGCCTTGTTCTTGTTGTAGTCACCGTCACTGACAATCGCATTTTGCGCATCCGAATACGACCGCGCCTTTTGTCGAACCTTGATGGCTTCAAAAGGGTCGTTGCTTATCGGATCAACCGAAACGTAGCGCTCCGGCACCCAGCCGTTGAGCGTGCCAAGGATAGACCTCCCAGCCGCCTGATGATCAGACCAGGTGCCCATCCCCACCAAGGTTTGACGTACACCGTCCGAAAAAATCCTTTCGGCCTGGTCCTCCAGCGAAAAGTGCGACAACAAGGATTCGCGCTTTGCCGGATCACTGGCTTGCTTAGCCAGCCAATTGCTTATTTGTTGCGGGTTATCGAAACGATGTATGGGCGAGGAGTTGCCCGGGATGTAAAGCAATGTCAGCTGAGTTTTCCGGTCGGTCACGCACATCAAGTCGGTCGACTCAAACCCATTGATGCTCAGCAAGCCGATGTCCAGGTCCGGGTCCTTCACGGCAGCCTCTTTAAAGTCCTGGACCGTCAGCTCGGACCAATCCTTTTGCGCCACAGGCCCCAACGCACGCTGGGCGAGTGCCGTCTCGGCAGGGCCAAGGGTCCCTTCCAGGCGCTGCAGATTGATGGCTTTGACAAAGGAGATTTTACTCAATGCCGCATAAGAGTCGGTGTGTTTGTCCCAAAACCCATCCAGGGTTTTTTTATACATGCTGGTCCGGTCTGTATCCCAGACTAATGACTTGAAGCCATCTACCGGTATGGACACGCGAGTGTCGGCATTATACGGCGCATCGCCCGGTGCACTGGGTTCCCGATAAATACCTTGGCGACTGTTTGCTTCCTGCACCCAGCCGTCGATCTTGTTGTACACATACACCACTGGCGAAAAGTATTTGCCAATTTTTACAAACCAGTTTTCATTATCTTCAATCGTTACATCTTGCCTGTTTTTCAATGCCGCTTGTGTCAGGGTGATTTTTTCCACTACTTCCTTTTCATCTTCACTGTCACTTTTAAATGTCACCAGATAGGTCTTATCAGGGTCAACATCCACGCCCCATTGCTGTTTTATCTTTTCAGTTAAAGTGCTGGAAATTTCTTTTTCTGGCGTTACAAAGTCGGAGGAATGCTTGCTGATATAAGTTTCCAAATCCGCATTTTTCTTCAATACCGAGCTGACACCGCCTGGCACAGGCTTTGTTTGAGCACCCTGCAATACACTATTTTTTCTCTTATAATCAGCCAGCGAGGGCAAGATACAGGCCGATGGATGTTTGAGACCCGGCGCTCGATAGTTTGAAGATGCCATTACGGGAGGCTTTTCTTCAGGCTTTTCAACCTCTACAGGCGGATTAACGAACGTGCTCACCATTTGAACAGGAAACCGTATAGACATGTATTACTCCATTAATTAAATCACTCCATGCGCCGACCAGCATAAGCATGCTCCCGAAAATTGCACGCTCGCAAACATGTAAATTCTTTACCTATGCAACATCTGTAAATACGTAGCCTTTAAATAAAAAAAGGCCGCACCCTGCCAAGGAAAGCGGCCCAAAAACTGTCGAATTCTTTTGAAACTAACGCGCGGTGATCACCGACAACTTGGTAATCCCTGCGCGTTCGATCGAGGCCATGGCGCGCGCCACTTCGCCATAATTCACCCCGTCGTCCGCCTGCAGTTGCACCCGCACATCGGGGTCCTTGGCCTTGGCCGCCTGCAGGTTGAATTCCAGCAGGTCCGGCTCGATGGCGTCCTTGTTGATAAACACTTTGCCTGCGCCGTCGATGCTCACCACCAGCGGGTCTTTCTGCTCAACCGGCGCCACGGCCTGGGTCTTGGGCAGGTTGATCGGGATGGAGTTGGTCAACAGCGGCGCGGTGACGATGAACACCACCAGCAGCACCAGCATCACGTCCACCAGCGGCGTGACGTTGATCTCGCTCAGCACCTCATCGCTGTCTTGCGTGGAGAAGGCCATTCAGGACGCCTCCTTTACTTTCTGCGGGCTGCCGGCGCTGGCCTTGGCCAACGTCGGATGCAGCAGCACGCGGAACGCGTTTTTCTGCGCCAGGCTGTAGAAGTCGTGGGCAAAGTCATCCAGGTCTGCCGCCGTCAGCTTCAGGCGACGCAGGAAATAGTTGTAGACCAGCACCGCAGGCACCGCGACGGCGATCCCCACGCCGGTCGCGACCAACGCCGCCCCGATCGGGCCTGCCACGGTTTCCAGGCTGGCGGACCCGGCGGCGCTGATCCCCTTCAGCGCTTCCATGATGCCCCACACGGTGCCAAACAGGCCGATAAACGGCGAGGTGCTGCCGATGCTGGCGACCACGGCCAGGCCGGTTTCCAGGGAGCGACGCTCACGCACGATCTGCTGGCGCAGGGCGCGTTCGAGTCGGTCTTGATGGTTGATTGCCTGGCTCAAATCCGCAGCATGGCTGGCGTCACCCACCTGGATCGCCGCGTAACCGGCCTGGGCCACACGCGCAGCGGCGCCGGGCTGGGTTTCGGCAAGTTCTGCGGCAGCATCCAGGCTCGATGCCGCCCAGAACTGTTTG
The DNA here is from genome assembly GCF_001728935.1 of Pseudomonas sp. AP42. NCBI lineage: Bacteria > Pseudomonadati > Pseudomonadota > Gammaproteobacteria > Pseudomonadales > Pseudomonadaceae > Pseudomonas > Pseudomonas sp. AP42. The sequence continues at coordinate 7,115 of NZ_LYSO01000143.1, read as the reverse complement.
TGGAACTTGCGATCCTGGGCCTTGAGGCGACCGAACTGCACGCCCTTGAGCAAGGCCAGGCCCCAGGTAGCGACTGAAAAGGCCACCAGCAGCCAGATCACCGCGCTTTCGATGGATTCAAGTGGAGATGCCAATGCCATGATGTTTTCCCTCTGCGCCGCTGAATAATTAATGAATCTTGAAATCGATGGGCACGCTGACCCAGCCGTTCTGGGCCACATCGCCCTGCTTGGCCGGCACGAAACTCCAGCGTTTCACCGCCGCCAATGCCGCGTCATCCAACTGCTGGCGACCGCTGCTTTTTTGCACCTGGATCTCACCCGGTTTACCGCTGGCCAGCACCTGCACGCGCAGCAACACCGTGCCTTCCCAACCGCGACGCTGAGCCAGTGACGGGTATTCCGGCGCCGGGTTTTTCAGGTACGCGGCGTTGGCCGACGCGGGTGTCACCGGCGCGGGCGCCACGGGCACTGGCGCAGCGGCGGGTGCTGGCTTCGGTGGTGTTGGCACTGGTGGCGGCTCGACCGCTTTGGGTACAGGCTTGGGCGCAGGTTTAGGCGCGGGCTTGGGTTTGGGAACTGGTTTGGGTGGCGCCGGCTTGGCGGCCAACTCATCCACCACCGGCGGTGGTGGTGGCTCGACCACGGGCGGCGGTGCTGGCGGTGGCGGCTCAACCAGCGGCGGTGCCGGCTGGGAAAACTCGATGGTCATCGGCGGAATTTCCGGCGGCACAATCGGCAGCACCGGCGTGGGCTTCTGACTTACCCAATAGATCACCGCGCCATGCAAGGCCAACACCAGCAGCCCCAGCAGAATGCCTTCGCGGCGGCTGGAGAAACGCTTCGGAGTCTTTTGCAGACGCAATTGCCCCAACGGCGCGCGGTGCGGCCGGCCAAGGTCGACCAACTCACCACTCGGTGCCTGGCGCCACAGCGCCTCGTGTGCACTGGCGGCGGTCTGGACATTGCCCATTGATTCACTCCCTGCGGTTTTGAAAACCGACGGCCTGTATGCAGGGCCGTCTAGGGCTGAATCATCGGGGCGACACACTTATCTCTTAAAGTAATCTTTAAAGTTATACATAGATCAAAATTGAATAATCAGGACGACCATCCGGCGCCAGCCCGCGTCCGTCGTGGCCTGGCGCCCAGCGGCCATTTTTCGATGCTTTCAAGGCATGCAAAATATTCGGCAAAGGTATCGATCAGTGCGGGTTTCCAGCGCATAACGCGAGCAATTCACTCAGCAATGTCTGCCCTGCCGCACCGAGGCCACTGCGGCCATACAAGGCCAGTCGCACGCCGTGTACCGGCGGCAGGCCACTTTCCGGGCCGAGTATGCGATGGCCGGGTTGCAACACCCGCTCCGGCAATAAACTGATGCCCAAGCCTGCCGCCACCGCCGAACACACACTGGCCAGGCTGGCGCTGCAATAGCCGATGCGCCAACGCCAACCAGCACGCTCAAGATGGTGCAGCATGTCGTTGCGATACAGGCCGCCTACCGGAAAGGCCACCAGCGGCAGCGGGTCACGGCCCAGCGCCGGCGTGCTGAGGCTGTCGACCCAATACAAGGGCTCGGGCCACGACGCCACACAGTCGTCGCTGTCGCCCATCTGCTTGACCAGCAACACGTCAAACTCACCGCCCCGATACTGACGCTGCAATTCGGGGCCCAGCCCGCTGGTGACTTCCAATCGAACCCGTGGATAAGCCACGACGAACGCCGAGAGCAAAGGCATCAGGCGCTCGGCAGCAAAATCCTCCGGCACGCCAAGGCGCAATACGCCGTCGCTTTGCTGGTTGATCAGCACATCAGCGGCTTCTTCATGCAGCGCCAGGATGCGCCGGGCATAGGCGAGCAGACGTTCACCCTCAGTGGTGGGCACCACACGGCGCTGGTCGCGATCGAGCAACTGGCACGTCACCACGTCTTCCAGGCGGCGGATCTGCTGGCTGACGGTAGACTGGGTCAAATGCAGACGCTCGGCGGCGCGGGTGAAATTGCCGCAGTCCACCACGGCGACAAAGCTGCGCAACAACACGGGATCGAACACACTCATCACCATTGCGTTTGCCACTGGTTGGCATGGTTATATTTAATTTCAGCATACCTTGGCGCCTCGCCATACTCATCCCCCCTTTGCCCACCCGGACCCTGCCTTCCATGACGCTGAACACGACACTCGCCGGACGACTTGCCGGCTGGGGCCTGCTGGTGGTGCTTGGCCTGAACCTGCGCCCCATCCTCAGTTCCATCAGCCCGCTGCTCGGCGAGATTCGCCAGGCCACCGGCCTGAGCTTTCAGAGCAGCGCCCTGCTCACCAGCCTGCCGGTGATCTGCATGGGGTTGGTGGCACTGGTCGGCGTGCGCGTGGAGGCGCGCCTGGGCGAGCGTCGCGGCATCGCCCTGGGCTTGTTGATGATTCTGCTGGCGTGCCTGGCGCGCTGGCTGATGGGCCAGGCTTCGGCACTGCTGGTGACCGCGCTGCTCGGCGGCGCGGGCGTGGCGCTGATCCAGGCGCTGGTGCCGGCGATGATCAAGCGCGAATTCCATCACCGTGTGCCGGTGGCAATGGGGGTGTACTCGGCCTCACTGATGGCCGGCGGTGGGCTGGCGGCGCTGCTCAGCCCGGTGGTGGCCACGCACTTTCAGCAATGGCAGGCGGGATTGGGTGTGTGGCTCCTGCCGGCGCTGGGGGCGTTGCTGCTATGGGCCTGGCTGCCGCTGGGCGCGGCGCGAAACCCACAGCAGGCGCCTGCGTTCAAGGGCTTGCGCAACCGCCGCGCCTGGCTGCTGGCGCTGTATTTCGGCCTGGTCAATTGCGGCTATATGAGCATGGTCGCGTGGCTGCCCGCCTACTATCAGCAACTGGGCTGGGGCGTGCTGCCCAGCGGTTCATTGCTGGCGTTCATGACGATTTTTCAGGTGACTGCCGCCCTGCTGATGCCGGTGCTGGCGCAACGCGGTATCGACCGTCGTCCATTGCTCAGCATCAGCCTGTTGGCGCAAACCATTGGCTACCTGGGCCTGATCATTGCGCCGCAGGAATATCCTCACCTATGGGTGGCCTTGTGCGGCTTCGGCCTGGGCGCCTGTTTCGCCCTGAGCCTGCTGCTGACCCTCGACCACCATCGCGACCCCCGCCAAGCCGGGCAACTGGCGGCGTTCGTGCAAGGCGTGGGCTTTTTGATCAATGCGATTTCGCCATGGCTGACCGGCTGGCTGCGCGAGCTTACCGGCCACTTTGTCAGTGCCTGGGTGGTGCTGACGGTGACGGCGGTGGCGATGCTGCTGGTGACGCGGGTGTTCAGCCCGGCCACCTATCGCACTGATCTAGAAGTCGTAGCGCCCAGTCACGCCTAGGGTACGCGGCGTGCCCAGCAGGCCCTCGTAACCGCCGTTACCGCCGGTCCACAGGGTGGTGTAGTAGGTTTTGTCGAAGGCGTTTTTCAGCCACAGCGACACATCCCACTGCCCTTGGTCATAGTCGCCGCGCAAACCGGTCGACAGGTTGACCACCGCATACGCCGGGATCTGCCCGTAGTCGGAATCTTCCACCGTGCCCACCGCCTTGGAACGGAACGCGTAGCTGGCGGTGACGTAGGGTTCGAAGCCGTTCGCCAGGTTCCACTTGTACTCGCCGTTGGCGTTGGCGATCCACTTGGAGGCGCCCACCACCTGATGGCCGCTCAAGTCGCAAGACGCCGGCGCACCGGGGCGCAGGCTGGTTTCCGGCGGGCATGGTGCATCCTTGTAAGACAGGTACGTCACGTCATTGAAGGAGCCGTTGATGTTCAGGGTCAGGCCCTTGATCGGCACCAGGGTGCTTTCCACTTCCACGCCCCGCGAGCGCACCGAGCCGGCGTTGGTCAGGTACTGCACGCGGTTGTCCTGGTCGTAGGCGTTGGTCTGGTAGCCGTTGACCTGGGTCCAAAAGAGGTTGGCATTGAGCTGCAGGCGGCGGTCCCACAACGTGCTCTTGAAGCCCAGCTCGGCGTTGTTGGCGCGCTCGGTGCCGATCAGCAACGAGTCGGCTCCGGCTGTTGGCGCAGACCCCACCGCCAGGTTCACACCACCGGACTTCTCGCCATGGGACAGCGTCGCGTAGCCCAGCAGGTTTTCATTGAAGTGATAACTGAGGTTGAGCAGCCCCGACGGCGTGGCGCTGTATTGCGACAGGTCGCCCGAATCATAGGCCCCGGTACGCCCACGCCGCGCCGTGGCGGCAGCCCCGCTGACCGCCGCGCCACCGACCGGCGCATTGCGCGTGACCCAGGCGCTTTTCTCTTCGTAGGTGCCGCGCACACCGGCGGTGAAATCCAGGCGCTCGGTCAGGTGCCAGGTGCCTTGGGCGAACAACGCGAAGCTGTCAGTGCGGATGTGCCCGTTGCCCACACTGCTCACGTTGCTCAACGCACCGGCGGGCGTGCCGTTCCAGATATCAGCCTTGGGCCCGTAGTAGGCAAAGGATTTGTTATCCAGGTCGGAGCCGAAGTAGTAAGCGCCGAGTACGTAATCGAAGAAACCACCGCTGGGCGACGCCAGGCGAAACTCCTGGGACCACTGCTTATCTTCCACCGAAACCCCGGCGTTATACGACGCTGGTACGTTGAGGCCGTCATCGTTGCGCGGGGTGAAATTCCACCAGCGGTACGAACTCACCGAGGTCAGGGTGAAGTCGCTGGGCAGCGTCCAGTTGGCTTCCAGCGAGGTACCGCCCTGGAACACCGTGACATGCTGGTCGTTGTCCAGGTTGACCTTGCGATGAGTGCCGTCCACCAAAGTTGCGCCCGCCGCGTTGGCGCGGGATTCATACAGGTTGGTGCCATTAATGGTCGGCCCGGTGCTGTACAGCACGCGGGTGCCGGCGCTGGAGTCTTCTTCGTTGTAGTCGCCGATCCAGCGCAGGTTGAAGGCTTCGTTGGGCTTGTACAACAGTTGCCCACGAAAGCCCTGGCGTGAGCCGCCGTTCAAATCATGGCCGTCGTGTTCATTCTTGATGTCGCCGTCGCTGCGCGTGCGATAGGCCGAGAAACGCCCTGCCAGCTCATCGGTCAGGGGGCCGGAAATCGTGCCCTTGGTCTGGAAATAACCGTCCTCGCCCAGGGAGGTTTCGATACTGCGCTCCGGGGTAAAACTCGGCGCGCGGGTGCTGATATTGATCACGCCAGCGGTGGTGTTCTTGCCGAACAACGTACCCTGGGGACCGCGCAAAACCTCAAGCTGCTCGATGTCCATCAGGTCGAACACCGCCATGCCCGGGCGCCCCAGGTAGACGTTGTCGATATACAGCCCCACGCTGCCTTCCAGGCCATCGCTGGCCGGGTTGTTGCCCAGGCCGCGGATCGACACGCTGGACTGGCGCGCATGCATATAGGCGACGTTGACGCTGGGCACCAGTTGCTGCAAATCCTGGATGCGGTACACCCGCTGGGTTTCCAGGGCCTGGCCGCCGACCACGCTCATGGGCGTCGGCACCGCCTGGGCACTTTCGGTCCGCCGCCGGGCAGTGACCGTGACAGTTTCCAGTTGGCCACTGGCGCTTTCGCCCTTGCCGGCAGGCGCGGGGTTTTCAGCGGCCTGGGCCGGCGACCAACTGGTACTGCCGGCCACCAACATCGCCAGGGGCAAGGACTTGAACAGACTCATAAGCGGCTCCAGAACCCCGGAATACTCGTCGCCTCATATTCCTAAAGGTTATTTATTTATGTTTTTGCGAACATTTACTGCATAAGAGATAGCCTTTATAAGGAGTCGACGTAATGCATAGCCAATGCATTTCCCGGATATTTTTGATGTGAAAAATGCATATCGACTTGCGCCAGCTTCGCCACTTCATCGCCCTCGCCGAACAGCGCAGTTTCGTCGCGGCAGCCGCGGCGGTGAACCTGTCGCAGTCGGCGTTCAGCCGCAGCATCCAGGCCCTGGAACACAGTGCCGGCTGCCAACTGGTGGACCGTGGCCGCAAAGACCTGGCGCCCACCAAGCAAGGCCAGGTGCTGCTCGAGCACGCACGGCGCCTGGTCAGCGGCGCACAACAACTGGCCAACGAAATCAGCCAGTTCAACGGCCTGGAAGCCGGTGAACTGCGCTTCGGTTGCGGCCCGGCGCCGGCAGCTGGGTTAGTCCCACGTGCCATCGGCAGTTTTATCGGGCGCTATCCCAAGGCCCGCGTGCAGTTCCAGGTGGACGACTGGCAAAGCCTGAGCAAGCGCCTGCTCAGCGAAGAGTTCGAATTCTTCGTCGCCGACACCCGCCACTTCGAAGCCAACCCCGACTACCACACCCACCGCCTGCGCCCGCGCCGTTGGCACTTCTGCTGCCGCGCCGGCCACCCCTTGGCAGCGCACAACAGCGTCAGCGCCGCCGAGCTGATGAGCTACCCGCTGGCAGTGACCATCCGCCCGCCGAACCTGCGCAAAGTCATCGTCGACCTTAGCGGCCGGCCGGATTACCAGCCCAATGTGGAATGCGAAAACGGCTACAGCCTGATGGGCGTGGTACTGCGCTCGGACGCCATCGGCATCGTCAGCGCCAACAGCGACGTGCTGCACATGGCGCGGGGTGAGTTGGTGTGTTTGCAGATTGAGGGATTGGACGAAAACCTGGAGGAGCGCTACACCCGCTACGGGATCGTCAGCCGCGCAGGGTATCGGTTGTCGCCGCTGGCGCAGGCGATGATTGAGCAGATCAAGGAGATTGATGAGTTGGATGAGGAAGTGTGCGCACTGGAAAATGTTGCCATCTGATGAAGCGTCATCACGGCATTGCTATTTACACAACCTGTGGGCTGCAGCAGCAAGGTAACCACGATGCGAAGCGAGTCGCTCTTGATCTGCTCTTGATCTGCTTTTGATCTGCTTTTGATTTTGATCTCAGGCGCCCCGTTAAACCACGCTGGCCGGAATTCGACAGGGATTTGGGGGGTAAACCGGCAGGGATGCCAGTTTAGCCGCCCCGCGCCATGGATGGCGCGTGGCGGCGGCCCCCCAAATCACTGGCGGATTACGGGCACACCGAGCCCAAGCGAGGTGCCGAGTGGTGGGGCAAGAGCCCTTTGGTTACTTTGGGCTGGGCCGGCATTCCGGCTTTTCCAAAGTGACCCGCCGTCA
>NZ_LYSO01000142.1:0-14264 GCF_001728935.1 Pseudomonas sp. AP42 | reverse complement strand
TAAGATCAAAAGCCAGATCAAGATCACAAGCAGAGCAAGACCAAGAGCGGCTCGCTTCGCATCGTGGTTACCGTTGGGGGCTGCAGGGTTGTGTTTATACCTGTGGTTGGGTGGCGCTATCGGCCTATCTCCACGCCTTTGAAAGAATTTTCCTACAGGTGTTGACCTTGCCACTACGGGAACCTTTAGGCTTTTTTCCGAGTACGCCTAACCACAAAAACAAGATTCAGGGGTTATCAATGGATACTGCTGCCCTGCAACAACGCTCGGATTCCGATCTCTTCACCAACGCCTCGCGGCTGATGGCGAATGCTTTGGAACCTGGCGCCAATTACACCCAGGTCACCCGCGCGCTGGAAGCGCTGCTCGCACAGGCTCGGCAAGGCCTGGCGGGAGACGCTGGCGCCTACGCGCATTACCAGTCTGCCTTGCTGCAACTGCACATTCCCGGTGACCCGCGCACCGAACCGACCCGGCGCTGGATGGCCAGCGAGGTCTACCGCGTCGAAGATGAGTTCGCCGCCGATGTGCCGGGCTTCACCGCGTTGCCGGTGGAGGAGTTCCGTCAGCAGGTCGACGCTGAAATCGCTGCACGCAGCCGGGTCAATCACCCGATGTCGGTGCATCTGTTCCAAGGGACGCCCCCGGTGCAGGATGTGCGCTTCTTCCTGGAGCATCACTGGACCCGTTCCTACAACTTCTACAGCCTGCTGGCCGAACTGGCCTTTCGCTTCGAAGCCATCGAAGATGCCTCGGTGTTTTACCGCAACCTGTACGGTGAAGCAGGGGCTGAGACACCGGAGCGCTCGCACCCGGCGATGCTCGCCCATCTGATGGAGTATTTCGATATTCCGCTGGCCATCGACTTCCCCGCGCTGCATCCGCTGGAAAAGGCCTATCTCAATAATCGCATTCGCTGTGTGCGCCACACGGATGTCGCCTGGGGCCTTGCGCTGCTCTATGCGGTGGAGTCTGTCAGTTGCGTCAACCATCGGCGCATCTACGAGCTGTTGCAGCGCCTCGACGTTCCAGAGCAGCCCAGCGAATTCCACCGCTTGCATGGCACCCAGGATGAGATTGATACCGAGGAAATGTGGGCCCTGATTGCCAAGTTCGCCAGCGAGGAGGGCTTTCAACGCACGTTCATGCGTGCCCTCAAGCGCCACTTCGAAATCAACAAGGCCTACTTCGACAGCCTGTGGCAACAGATGCAGGCCCAACGCCTGTCTGCCTGAACGACCTGCGATCCCAGAACAAAAATAATGGAGCACATGATGAGCCCACGTAATTTTTCCCTGCCGCAATTGCAGAATATCCACACGGCCGAAGCCCGTCTGTTGGCGGAGGCCCTGAAGCCGGACGCGACGTTCAATCGCATCGAAATTGCCGCCAACATGCTGCGCGCCCTGTGCGAGAGCGGCCAACGCGGTGACGCCGCGAATGCAGCGCAGTGCCAGCAGTTGCTGTACATCCTGTCGCTGAGCGATGACGTGGCCACCGCCTCAACCCGGCGCTGGCTGGCCAATGCCGTCTATAGCGTGCAAGAGCGTTTCATGCCGTCTGTCGACCTGGCATCGCCCTTGTCCGAGGCCGGTTTCCAGCAACGCCTGGAAGAGCAGATTGCCGCGCAGTCGCGGGAAAACCACCCGATGTCGCAGTATGTGTTTGAAGGCAAAGCCTCTCGCGAGCAATTGCAGGTGTTTTTGCGCCACCAATGGTTCCGTACTTACCGCCTGTACCGGGACGCCGCCGACCTGCTGGTCAACCTGACTGACGTAGACGAGGCGGCCGCCCTGGCGCGTTATCTCTACGGCGAGTTGGGCGAAGAGGATGAGCAGCGTTCCCACCCGAAGCTGTTGGCCAAGCTGCTTGCCGCCGTGGGCCTGAATGCTGATTTCGAGGCTCTTTCAACGATGCCCGAGGAAATCGCCTACCTCAACAACCGCGCACGTTGCTTCCGCAACCCCGATGTCGGCTGGGGCCTGGCGGTGTTCTACATCACCGAACTGGTGGTGCCGGGCAACCACGGCAAGCTGTACAACGCCCTGCGCAACGCAGGCTTGAGCCAGGATGACGCGGAGTACTACGAAGTGCATATCAGCCTGGTGCCGCCACGGGCCAAGCGTGAATGGGCGCTGATCTCACGGCGTATTCCGGACCTCGGGTTCCAGAATGCGTTTCTCACGTCCCTGGCCGAGCACTTCCGGCTGGAGCGGGCTTACTACGATGCAGTCTGGGAACAAGTGCAACGCGTGAAGTAGCCCTCCTTAGGACAACGCGAGTAACTCGACATGCCAAGTCATATCACTGAATCCCGTATCCACGGGGGCGCTTACTCGTCCCCGGAATTTGCCGCGATCTTCTCTGATGCCAATCAGGTGCAGAAGTGGCTCGATGTTGAAACTGCGCTGGCGGCGACCCAGGCGCAGATGGGCATCATCCCCCACGAGGCCGCCCGGGAAATTGCCCGGGTGGCCAGCGTGGAACTGCTGGACCTCGACGCGTTGGGGCGCGAGAGCCTGGAAACCGGACACATCCTGGTGCCGACCCTACGCGCCTTGCAGGGGTTATGCGCCGATGGGCTGGGTGAATACGTGCATTACGGCGTCACCACCCAGGACATCCTCGACACCGGCCTCATCCTGCAAGTCCGCGATGCCTGGGGCCTGGTGGTGCAGCGTTTGCGCGGGATCCGTGGGCATTTGCTCACGCTCGCGCTGCGCCACAAGCACACGCCGATGGTCGCCAGGACCCATGGGCAGCAGGCATTGCCCACCACGTTTGGCTACAAGGTGGCGGTGTGGGTCGATGAGATTGATCGGCACCTTGAACGTTTTGACGAAGCCTACGCCCGGGTGATGGTCGGTAACCTGACCGGCGCCGTGGGCACCCTGGCCGGGCTGGGCCCGCAGGGTTTGGATGTGCAGCGCCGCACCCTGGAACGCCTCGGCCTGGCGGCGCCATTGAGCAGTTGGCACAGCGCCCGCGACCGCATTCTGGAGGCGGCGTGGTTGCTGGTGCAGGCGTCGGCAACCTTGGGCCGTGTCGCCAATGAGGTCTACCACCTGCAGCGCACCGAGATCGACGAAGTGCGCGAAGGCCGGCGGGCAGGGCAGGTGGGGAGCAGCACCATGCCCCACAAGCAAAACCCGTCGACGGTGGACCTGATCAGCGCGCTGTCGCGGCTGGTGCGCGCGCAGATGGTTGCGCTGACCGACGCGGCGTTCCAGTTGCACGAGCGTGACGGCACCACCTGGCGCATCGAATGGGCGGCCTTGCCCGAGCTGTTCATTTATGCCGGCGCCTTGCTCGCCCGTATGGAAGGCTTGCTGCTGGCTGGGCTGGAGGTGCGTGAAGCGCGCATGCGCAGCAACCTGGATTTACTGGGCGGGCTGATCCTGTCGGAGCGGGTGATGCTTGCGCTGGCGCCTCGGTGTGGCAAGCAGACGGCCCATCACCTGGTGCACGACATCGCCCTGCAAGCCCAAGACACAGGCGTCTGCTTTCGTGACGCACTGCTTGGCGACTCGCGGCTGCAGGGTTGTTTCAGCCCGCAAACGCTCGATGAGCTGCTTGACCCGTCGACCTACACGGGGCTGGCGGCCGAGATGGTCGATTTGGTGGCAACTAAAGCACTGCCTCGCGCTTGCGGCCATGGCCTTGAAGCGACGAAGGCAACCCCAGGCAATACCAGTCAGTCCCAGTACGCGATGGAGGGTATGTGATGGATGCGCAAACATTGGAAGTGACCGCCCGTGCATCTTGCACCGCACGGTCGGACCGCCCGGGCTTTGATCATGACGGTGAGCAATGCCGCCACGAACACAGCCATATCCTTGACTCGAAAACCCACGGCTCGGGTTATGCCGGCCCTCAGAGCCGCAAGATCTTCTGCAGTCATTGTCGCCTGCAACGCTGGCTGGACGTGGAAGCCGCACTGGCCATGGCCCAGGCCGACGTCAACATCATCCCGCGCGAGGCGGCCCTGGAGATCGAAAAGGCCGCATTGCTGTCAGGCATCAATGTGCGCCAACTGGCCGAGGGCGTGGCGGCCACTGGGCATTCGCTGATGCCATTGCTGAGCGCCCTGCAAAAAAATTGCAGCCCCAGTGCCCGTGAATACGTGCATTACGGCGCCACCACCCAGGACATCCAGGACACCGCTCAGTCCCTGGAAATGCGCGATGTGCTTGATGCCATGGAGCAGGCCCTAGAGACTCTGCTGGGCAAGTTGTCGACCCTGGCCGATGCGCACCGTGACTCGCTGATGGTCGCCAGGACTCACTCGATTCCCGCGTTGCCAACCACCTTCGGGCTGAAGGTCGCCGGCTGGATCGATGAGCTATTGCGCCACCGTCAGCGCCTGGCCGAGGCGCGCCAGCGGGTGCTGGTGGTGCAGTTGTTCGGCGGGGTCGGCACCATGGCCGCGTTCGGCCCGGACGCCATGCCGATGCTGGAGCGTTTTGCCCAGCGCTTGTCGCTGCAAGTGCCCCTGACGGGCTGGCATGTGTCCCGTGACCGCGTTGCCGAGTTCGTCAGCACTCTGGCCATGATCACCGCCTCGTTGGCCCGCATAGCCGATGAAATCCGTACGCTCAATCGCTGGGAAATCGCTGAAGTGGAGGTGGGCTGGAGCGACCAGCAGATCGGCAGCAGCACCATGCCGCACAAACGCAACCCTGAAGGTTGCGAGCAGGTGGTGGTGTTGGCGCGGCTGGCCAAGGCCCAGGTCATGCTCGCGCTGGACGCGATGATTCTTGAGCATGAGCGCGATTACCGGGGTACCCGGCTGGAGTGGTGCGCGGTCGCGGACGTTTCCCACTATGCGCTGATGGCGCTCTCGATTCTGACCGAGACCATCGACGGGCTCACCGTGAATGTGCAGAAGATGGAAGGCACCGCCCAGGCCTATGGTGATGCCATCTGTACTGAAGCCGTGGTGTTCGAAATGGCGCGCAAGCTGGGCAAGAGCAGCGCCTACCAGATCATCTTCGAAGTGTCCCAGGCCAGCCAGCGCAATCACGTGTCGATCCGCGAGGCGATCGAGGCCGATGCGCGGGTGCTTGCGGTCATGAATGACGGCGCCCTGGCCCGGCTGTTCGAGCCCCGGACGCACCTGGGCATGTCCGAACGCATCGTTGACAACGTGCTGGCCAGGCTCGCCGGCCACTGATCATTGATCTCTGAACAGACTTGCAAATTCATCAAGGAGCGACAGATGTCTAACGTTATGGAAGTTGATAAAGCCAAGGTCCAGCAATTTTCGGCGCGCATCATGGAGGATTACGGCAACACGCTGCGCGGTGCCATGCTCTACATTGGCGACCAACTCGGCTTGTTCAAGGCATTGGCCGACGGCCACGCGGTGACCCTGGAGGAGTTAGCGCACAAGACCGGCTACAACGCGCGTTACCTGCGCGAATGGCTGGGCAGCATGGCCACCGGTAATTACGTGACCTACGACGCGCAAACCCGCCGCTACCAGATGCCCGCCGAGTTTGTGCCAGTGCTGGCCGATGAAGACTCGCCGTATTTCGCCGGTGGCATTATCCAATTGAGCGTGCCGTTCGTGAGCATGGCGCCCAAGGTCATCGAGGCCTTCCGCCACGGCGGGGGTTGCGCTGAAGAGGCGTTCCCGCTGGAAACCTGGAAAGGCATGGAGCGCATGACCATGCCTTGGTACAAGCACTACCTGGTCCAGCACTGGATCCCGTCCCTGGACGGCGTCGAAGAGAAGCTCAAGACCGGCGGCAGTGTGCTGGATTTCGGCTGCGGCGCGGGCCTGGCGGCGATCACCATGGCCAAGGCCTATCCTGAGGCGCGCATTGTCGGATGCGACTTCCACCTGCCTTCCATCGAGTTGGCGCGGGCCAACGCCGAGGCGGCTGGTGTGGGTGATCGGGTGCAATTCGAGGTGAACGACTCCGACGCCTTGCGCGGCCAGCAATTCGACTTCGTGACTACTTTTGTGGTGATCCACGATGCCACTGACCCTCAGCAGATGCTCAAGGATTTACGCGCAGCAACGGCCGAAGACGGCACTTACCTGATGGTGGAGCTCAACCTGTCCGAAGAGCTGCACGAGAACATGAACCTGTTCGGGCGCGTCATGTACCCGCAGAGCACCCTCTATTGCATGACCTGTTCACTGTCCCATGGTGGGGCGGGGCTGGGGGCGTTCATGGGCGAGAAGCGTGCCCGCCAGATGGCGCAAGCGGCCGGGTTTAGCCGCTTCCGCAAAGTGCCCTCGGAGTGGCCGCCAATGCCGGCGCTGTTCGAACTCAAGCCTTGATATGAGCCATCCGGCCATTGCGTTGCGCAGTAAGGCAATTTAATGGCCCCTTTGTAACAAAATCCTCGCCAAAATCACTTTTATTTTCAGGTGGTTAGGTGAGGATGCAAATGCGCTCTGTGGGAATGATGCTGATTGCCTGCTCCCTGGCCGGCGGCGCGATTGTCGCGCAGGCCAGGGAATTGCGCGAAGGTGACAAGTACATGTGCAGTTGGGGCGCCGGCACGGCCGCCAGGGCCCAGGAACTCAAGTTATCCGGTGTTTCGCTGTACGCCGCCCGGCAGAAGATCCAGACCCTCAAGTTCAGCAAATCGTGGATGCGCATGATGGCCATGGGTATCACCGAGCAGACTTATGACAGTCGTTCAAGGCTCAAGCCGGAGGCGATTCGTCAGAGCTTTTATCAGGATTGCCTGCGCTACAAGGTCGCGCGCAAGTAATTCGTAGCCCCGCACCCGCTGTGAGGCCTTTACAAATCCACGACAAACCCTATGTAAGTATTTGCATACAATGGCGCACTTCTTCATGGAGGCCTGTATGCAAGTGCTGATTCGAGCGGCGACCCCCGATGACGTCGACACGCTGTGCGCGATTCGCACCGCGGTGGTGCAAAACCACCTGAGCCTTGAACAGATGGCTGACCTGGGGATTACCCCGCAGGTATTGAGCGATACGTTGCGCGCAGCCCCTTGCGGCTGGATCGCGGAAGTGGACGGCCAGGCGGCGGGGTTTTCCATGGTCGATCTGGATGATGTGCGTTATGAAAAGAGCAGGGCGCCTTAAGGCCATGAATGCCCCAGAGCCTCCATCGTCCAACAGCTTGCGCTACTTCGCAGTGGGGGTGCTGGTTGTCGCCGTGTTACTGGGGTTCTATTTTGTTCAGCTCAACGCCAAAGTCGACCGCCAACGTGCAGAGGCGGCTGAACGCCTGACGCTGTGTCGTCACCTGGAGGCCGTGGTAGGTGCCACCGCTTCCAGTCGTGAGGCGCTTGAAGAAACGTGCAAGCAGTTAAGTGAACAGTTACTTGAAAGTGCTGCACCGGATTAATAACCCTTTTTTATACGGGGGCATATAGCCGTTACTTGCACCAAAAAGTAGCACGATTATTGCCTTCTACCTTAAAAAACATGTGGTTATTGAATGACTTACGACGCTTTCAATCCGACGAAAGGATTAAAATAATCTTGTTACATGTTTTTACAATCGCTACTATAGCCGGGCGTTCACCTCCCACGGTTTATGCATTTTTAAATCCCAAGTTTCCATCAGCTACTTGGGATTTTTTTTGCCCGCGATTTAATCTCGGCCTGCCATTCATGGCAGGTTACGCCCGACAAAATGAGGGCTGGCTAACACTTTTGCATTAATTGTCCGGCGGCCCGCAAAACCTTATCTATGCTGCTTGCATCACCTCAATCGGGTAGAACCCAGGGACGGGGGGGCTGATCATGATTTCCATCACCGAATTCAATCGCATCATGGCCTCAGGCTTCCTGCCGCTTGCGTGTGAGTGCTGCCTTAACAGCGACGGCTCACTGCGCATCAGCGTGTTCGAGCCCACGTCCGGTCGTGTCGACTTGCTGCTGACCTGCGTATCGCCCGAGGGCCTGGACAGCATCCGTGCCATCGCCAACCTGATTGGTGAGTTGCGTACCGAGATAAAGGCCGGGCGCCGTGGGTTTGCTGCGGTGGGTTCTGTCCAGGGCGTCAGAGGCGCCGCAGGAAGGATTTGACGATGTGGCGCGTGGCGTCTGTGGTGTCCAGCTCATCCAGGGCGCTGTAGGCATACCATTGGCAATCGACAATCTCGTTGCACGGCCGTGCCTCGTCGATATTGACTACCGAGGCCTCAAACACATGGTGGACGGTGTCGCGGGCCTTGAGCTCCTGCAGGTACAGCAAGCTGTCCACGTTTAATCCGGTTTCTTCTTCCAGCTCGCGTTCCGCCGCGCCTACCGGGCGCTCGTCTGCTTCCACTTTCCCGCCGGGCAATGCCCATTTTGATCTGGCCTTGCGCACGAAGAGGATATGCCCCTCATGTTCGCAAATGACGGTTGCCCTAATTTTCATCGAATGTGCCCCCGCGCCGAACGAATGTCATAAAAGTGTAATGCAATTGTCATGCTAAGTGGTTATGGCGCGCCAGGGCCGGTATGTGGATACTGCCCGATTGACGAATACGACCGAGGACATTAGATGAAGACCATACGCTGGGGCATGATCGGCTGTGGCAGTGTCACTGAGTTAAAGAGTGGACCGGCTTTCTATAAAGCGCCAGGTTCGGCATTGGTCGCCGTGATGGGGCGGCGTGCCGAGGCGGTGCGCGATTATGCGGCGCGCCATGGCATTGCCCGCTGCTATACCGACGCCCAAGCCTTGATCGATGACCCCGAGGTGGAGGCGGTCTACATCGCCACCCCGCCCGACAGTCACCTTGAGTACGCCCTGAGGGTGGCCGCGGCGGGCAAGCATTGTTGCGTCGAAAAGCCGATGTCGCTGAATGCTGAACAGAGCGCGTTGATGCAGCGCACCTTTGAGCGCGCCGGGCTGCACCTGTTTGTTTCTTACTACCGGCGTTCATTGCCGCGCTTTGAGCAAGTGCGCACCTGGCTGCAGGAAGGCCGTATCGGTGAGCTGCGCCACCTGTCCTGGACCTTGTGCAAGCCAGCTGCCGCAACAGACACCGACGCCGCCAATTGGCGTACCGACCCGGCCATTGCCGGTGGCGGCTACTTTGCCGACCTGGCCAGCCATGGGTTTGACCTGTTCCAGTACCTGGCTGGCGATATCGTTGAGGTCTCAGGCTTTTCGGCGCGACAGGCGGGACGCTACGCGGCAGAAGACGCAGTGACAGCCTGTTGGACATTCGCCAGCGGTGCGCTGGGCATGGGCTGCTGGAACTTTGTGGCAGACCGCCGCGAAGACCGTGTCGAACTGATCGGCAGTCGCGGCCGTATTCAATTTTCGGTGTTCGACGACCAGCCGCTGCGGCTTGACGGCGAGACCACCGAAGTGTTGGAAGTGCCGTGTCACACCCATATTCAATGGCACCATGTGCTGAACATGAACGCGCATATTCGTGGCGAGGCCGAGCATCCGTCGTTGGCCATCGAGGCCCTGAAGACCGATATCATCCTGGACAAGGTGCTACACCGTTACTCCCAGCATCCCTAGTCGTGGCGATAGCGTAAGGCTTCACTCTTTTAAAGGAATACCGGGATGAAATACTGGATGGTGCTGTGGCTGCTGATCGCCACCGCGGCAACGGCGGCGCCACGCAGCCAAGGGCAGTCGGGCGAGTTTGATTTCTATGTGCTGTCGCTATCGTGGTCACCCACGTTTTGCCTGACGCACCCAGGCAACGAGCAATGTTCGGGCAAGGGCTACGGCTTTGTGCTGCACGGTTTGTGGCCGCAATACGCGCGCGGAGGGTGGCCGGCGTCCTGTGCGCCGCAGATGCACTTGAGCGAGGCAGAAATGGACAAGGGCGCGGCGCTGTTTCCCACCCGTGCACTGCTCAAGCATGAGTGGGCCAAGCATGGCACCTGCAGTGGGCTGCCGCCGTTGGAGTACCTGGAGAAGACCGATGTGGCGCTTGGTGCGGTGGTGATCCCGCCACAGTTGCAGCCGTTCAACACGCCGCCGTCATTGCAGGCCAAAGAGATCGAGGCGCTGTTTCGCGAGAGCAACCCACGCATGGGCAACCACGGGATGGCGGTGATCTGCAAGGGTCAGGTGCTGTCGGAAGTGCGGGTGTGCCTGACCAAGGATCTGGCGTTTGCAGGTTGCCCGCGCAGTGTGAAAAGCCAATGCCGTGGAGGCGATATTCGTATTCCCACGCAGCGTTGAGCAGCGCAGGCGCCTAGAACTCGCCGGAATACTTCACCGCAGCTGCAGCGCGTGAGGGGACATTCAGGCTGCGCAACAATGACGACACATGGATACGCACGGTAAACGGGGAGATATTCAGGGCCTTGGCAATTTCCTTGTTGGTCTTGCCCTGGGCAATCAGGCGCAGTACTTCCTGCTGACGTGGGGTGAGGGTGTGGGTGTCGAGGGGCAGCAGGCCTGAAGGGGCGAACTTGACCAGCACTTCGCCCTCGCGGATCGCCAGCAGGGCCTGGCCGATCTCATCCGGGGCGATGTTCTTGCCGATAAAACCGTCGGCGCCCAGGGCCATGACCTGTTCGATCAGCGCGGGGTCGTCGACCATCGACACCAGGACCAAGGTGGTGCGTTTCAGTTGCTGGCGCAGTTCGGCCAGTTGGCTGATGCAGGTCAGGCCGGGAAAGCGCAAATCGAGGATCAAGGTATCGACCTCGCCCGCTTCGCACAGCAACGCATTCACCGTGGCCAGGTCGCCGGCCTCCTGCACCACCGCGCCCGGTAGCAGGCGCTGCACGGTGCGCGTCATGCCTTCGCGAAACATGGGGTGGTCGTCGGCGATGATGATACGGCCGGTCATTGTGTGCTCCTTCCTGGGGCAAGGTTGTATCCAGGCATGCTAATTTACCACCGGGCCTGTAGGAGCGAGCTTGCTCGCGAAGAACTCACAGGCGCTGCGTTCATTCAGGCAACACGCGTTATCGTTAACGTTTTTCGCGAGCAAGCTCGCTCCTACAGATGATAGGTCAGGGATATGACGATGAGTCTTGAGACCAACTCTGAACTCGATCAGGCTAACCTGCGCATCGTGGTGGCCACCATCGCCATTGTGTATATAAGCCTATTGGGTTTCCTACCTGGGCAATCGCTGGACACCTACCTGCCGGTGATCCTCTATATCTTCGTGTTCCTGCTGGCGTCCATCGTGCTTCGCCAGGTGATCGCGCGCTGGCCCGGGCATTACCCGGCGCGGCGGATCTTCGGCATGATCCACGACTACACCGGTACTTCGTTCGGCCTGGTAGTGGGGGGTGAAGCGGCATTGCCGCTGTATGCGGTGATGGTTTGGGTGAACCTGGGCAATGGCATGCGCTACGGTTCGCGCTACCTGGCGATTGCCACGGCGCTGGCGTTGCTGGCGTTGTTGATCGTGTACCAGCTTACGCCGCTGTGGCAGGCGCAGCCGTTCATGGTGCTGATGCTGATGATCACCAGCACGGTGATCCCGGTGTATGCGCATATTCTGCTGGAGCGCACGCGCAAGGCCTCCGAGCAAGCGATCGCTGCCAACCTGGAAAAATCCCGCTTTCTCGCGCAGGCCAGTCATGACCTGCGCCAGCCGATCCACTCCATTGGCCTGTTCACCGCCTGCCTGCGCGAAGCCCGCTTGGGGGAGGACGAACAGCGCTTGGTGGACAATATCGACCGTTCGCTGCTTAACGTGTCGCAATTGTTCCGTTCGATTCTCGACCTCTACACCCTCGACAACGGTCGCCTGTTGCCCAAGTACCAAGTGCTCCACCTGGGCGAATTTCTCGCCGACCTGGTGCGCCAGAACGCCGAGGCCGCACGCTGGGCGGGTGTGGAGTTGCGCTTGCGCCCCTGCGCCCATTGGGTGTTGGTCGATCCAGGCATGCTGGCGACCATGGTGCAGAACCTGCTCTCTAATTGCTTCAAATACGGCGCCCAGCGACCGGTGCTGATCGGCGTGCGTGTGCGCGATAACGGCTTGGTAGTAGAGGTACACGACCAGGGGAGGGGGATTGCCAGGGAGCATCTTTCAAAAGTCTTCGAAGAGTTTTATCGCGTGCGTCAACTGCGTGACAAGGACGTTGAAGGCGTGGGCCTGGGGCTGTCCATCGTCAAGCGCCTGGGGCAATTGATGGGGTTGCAGGTGAGCCTGCGCTCGCGCGTTGGCCATGGCACTTCTGTCAGCTTGCATGGCTTGGCCCTGGCGGCCGCGCCGCGCCAACCGACGCTGCGCGACGATGCACGCCAAGCCGGCCTGCTCACCGGGCTGAAAGTCTGCCTGGTAGAGGATGACTACAACGTGCTGCTCGCCACCCAGGCCCTGCTGGAGCGCTGGGGGTGCCAAGTGCAGGCCGAGTCCACGGGGCAGGGTTTGGTCAGCGACTGTGACATCATCGTCGCCGACTATGACCTGGGCAACCACGCCACCGGCATCGAATGCATCGACCAGCTACGCGAGCAACGTGGCTGGGCGGTGCCAGCGCTGATTCTCACCGGGCACGACGTGGAGAAAATCCAGGCCGCGTTGCATGACCGTCAGATCGCTATCCTGTCCAAACCGGTACGCCCTACGGAACTGCGCGGCACCCTGCGTGAGCTCAGCCAGGAAAAAATTAATGCATGAATGGTGTTAATCCATTGCCTTTGGCACCCTTGGGCATGCAGTAGGCCGCTGGCTTCATCAGGCCGAAGCTGGCAATCGCGAACGCGCCGCCGCTGGCACCACTGGGCACGGAACAGTTGTACTCGCCGGAGGCCGTGTTAGCCACGTAGTAGGTGGTCATGGAGTCGCTGCGCACATTGGAGATACGTTTTACCGGCTCGCCCAGATTGGTTTCCGACAGCTTCTTGAGATGGTCTTCGGTAGGCTTGATATTGCTGCAACCGGCGACGCCGATGATCAGGGCGCCCAACAGGGCAAGGCGAGTGACAGGGGAGTGGAGTTTCATGGTGCTTCTTCCTTGGGGTTGTTTTGGTTTTTCCAACGCGCAACAAACCCACGCGCACTGAATGCGCGGTGTTGGTGAGAACGTTGGAAGTGCCGCGGAATATAGCGCCGCCGTGAGGTAGGGTCGATTAGCACAAATGGGCTAATGGCAGTTTGAGGTCATGGAAGGAGCTTGCGATGCTGGAGATAAAACGTGCCACGCCGGACGACGCCGAGCGTGCGTTTGAGATTCGTCGTGAGGCCATTCTCGGCCAATGCATTGGCGCTTATAGCGCTGAACAAATGGCGCTTTGGACCAGAGGTCGGGCCAGTGATGGTTACGGCGCGCTGATGGAAAAACAGTTCTACATGGGATTGTTCAATGGCGAACCTGTTGCCACTGGCATGCTGGATCTTGCCAACCATGAACTCGGCGCCTTGTTTGTATTGCCCGTATTCAGCGGGCGAGGGTTTGGCAAGGCGATGCTTGCTCACTTGGAGCACGTGGCGCAGCAGCAGGCGATTGAGCAGGTTGTGCTGGATGCGACACTGAACGCGGTGAGTTTTTATAGCGCGTGCGGGTATGTGGGCGATGAGCAGGCAGTGTATCGCTCTCCGTCCGGGTTGGTGCTGGCGTGTGTACCGATGGTCAAGCAGTTGCGGGTTATGAATCGCGCTTGAATGCAGCGCGCAATTGCTCGATCACAAGCTCTATTCCTGGCCCTTGTATCTGCGGCGGGGTGGGGCTCTCGCCAAATTCGCGCCATACGAACAGGGTCAGTTCAGCACCATCGGTCACGGGCTCGAGGGGGTGGGTGCCGAAAGCGTTCAGCGAGCGATAGCGCTCGTCCCGCCAGAAGGCTTGCTCTACCCAGTCATAAACGGGAATGCAATGAAAGTGCAGTGGGAAGCCGGGCATATGGCCGTAGCGGCTGATATACAACCATTTCGGCTGGAGTTGGGTTTGCATCACCCGCTGGATGTTGGCGAGCAGGCCGCCCAGTTCTGCCAGTGCGGCTTCAGGCATGTCGGGGAGGGCGTCAATCGGCGCCCTGGCGCTCAGCATCAGGTAACCCGGCAGCTTCGAGGTCAGGGTGGTGGTTGAGTTGCCAGTGTTCGGTCTGGTGAAGGATGAAGGCTGGGTTGATTGGCATGTGCACGCGTCCCTGTGGGTTGGAGCGCCAGCATAGCGCGCTGAACCCGTGGCGAGGGAGCTTGCTCCCTTAACGGCCCGCCAGCCGCCCCATATCCACCTGACGCACCACGATCCAACTGTGGGAGCTGGCTTGCCTGCGAAGACGGCCTGGCAGTCAACACAGTTGGATTGTGTACATATCCATTCCTGCGGTAACGGCCACCTAGGGTTCCGCCCTGACGGCGGCTCACTTTGCAAGAGCGGCAAAGTAAGC
>NZ_LYSO01000141.1:0-14318 GCF_001728935.1 Pseudomonas sp. AP42 | reverse complement strand
AAAAGTGAGCCGCCGTCAGGGCGGAACCCTAGGTGGCCGTTACCGCAGCAATGGATATGTACACAATCCAACTGTGTTGACTGTTAGGCCGCCTTCGCGAGCAAGCCCGCTCCCACATTAGAATCGCGGGGCGCCAGGTGCAGGGGCGTCGGCTGGCCGGCCGTCATCGCAGGCAAGCCAGCTCCCACCTTTATATTGCGGGCGGCAAGTAGATAGGCGTCGGCTGTAAGGCCGCCTTCGCGAGCAAGCCCGCTCCCACATTTGGATCGCGGGGCGCCAGGTGCAGAGGCGTCGGCTGGCAAGCCAGCCCCCACATTGGCAACGCGGGGCGTAAGGTAGGTCTCGACTGCCGCCGCGCCACTCAATCGTCGTCGTGCAAGTGCGCATCAGCACAGGGCAGTCGACCGGACTCCCCGCCGGCAATCCGTTCCGCCTGATCAATGCCGCGCTTGAGCGCGTCGCGCACCGTCCATTCGGCACCCGGCAATTGCTTGGTACGTTCAACCACGCATTGCCCCGTCGCGGTGTAGACGCACAGCAGCACTTCGATATCGCCATCTTTCCGCTCCCGGGCCCTGACTTCGATATGGCAGCCGTTTTCAACCTCCTGGGTAAAGCACTCTTCGTCGAGCGCCTTGGCGGCCCAGGTTTCATAGGTTTTGCCACGCATGAACATAGCTCTTCTCCAAAACCGTTAGTGGGGTTGGCCATCAACTAACGACTGAACTTCTTAACCACAATTCAGACTTTTTCCAAGGCCACCTCCATCATGCACCGATAAAAACCCTTTACCGCTTCGCCTGTTAAGCCGTTCGTCAGGCGAGGAAACAAATTGTTAAACCAACCCACGGGGCTCTATTCAAAATGTTCGGGAGCGCGGCGAAATGCGCCCTGCAGAGCGGCAGCAAAAGCCAATAGAACCGGACAGTAGAAGCACTTTATCTACTGACGGCATCTTATTGCCGAATATTTATTACCTGACGGCCCTTGGTGTTAATAAGCGCTTCGCTTAGTTAACACTTGAGCACTGATTCGGCACAGCAAAACGCAAGTTTCCAACACAGGAGCAAGGCATGAAACGAGCGATGGGTTATTGCCTGGTCACTATCACCAGCCTCTTCTTACTCACCAGTTGCAACCTGGTGGTCTTCAACCCCAAGGGGCAAGTAGCAACCGATGAGCGCGACCTGATTATTCTCGCTACGGGCCTGATGCTGCTGGTGGTCGTTCCGGTGATTGTGATGATGTTTGTCTTCGCCTACCGCTACCGCGCCACCAATAAAAAAGCCCGCTACTCCCCCCGCTGGGCCAGTTCACACAAAATCGAAGCGGTGGTATGGGGCGTTCCCCTGCTGATCATCATCGTCCTGGGGTGGGTGACCTGGGAGACCACCCACGCACTCGACCCCTATCGCCCGCTGGAGTCAGACACTGCGCCCATCAACGTGCAGGTGGTGGCCACCGACTGGAAATGGCTGTTTATCTACCCTGACCTGGGCATCGCCAGCGTCAACGAGCTGGCCCTGCCGGTGCACACGCCGGTGAGTTTCACCGTCACCTCCGACGCGGCCATGACCTCGTTCTTTATTCCAGCTCTCGGCGGGCAGATCTACGCCATGGCCGGCATGCAGACCAAGCTGCACCTGATCGCCAACGAGACCGGTGAATTCAGAGGGATTGCCGCCAACTACAACGGCCCCGGTTTTTCCGACATGCATTTCACCACGCTGTCCCTGAGCACTGCCGACTTTCAAACCTGGGTGACAAAGGTCAAGGGCGCGGCCACGCCTCTGGACCACAGCACTTACGCGCAATTGGCCAAGCCCACCCTCAAGCACCCGGTGACCTATTACTCGGCAGTACAGGAGCGCCTGTTCCTGGACATCGTCGATAAATACCAGGGCATGAACAAGGCCAATAAACCCCGGCGCTCGCCATTGAGCGACGCTGCACAACGCACCGATCAACACCCAAGTCTGCTGGCTGAGGAGCGGTAACCATGTTCGGAAAATTGTCGTGGGACGCGATCCCAACCACTGAACCCATTGTGATGTACACCCTGGCCGTCGTCGGCCTGATCGGGGTGGTGCTGGTGGGCTCGATCACCTGGAAACGCAAGTGGGGCTATTTGTGGCGCGAGTGGTTCACCTCGGTAGACCACAAGAAGATCGGTTGCATGTACATCATCGTCGCCCTGGTGATGCTGCTGCGCGGGTTCTCTGATGCGATCATGATGCGCACCCAGCAAGCCATGGCCGCCAGCGGCGGGCCGGGTTACCTGCCGCCGGAACATTACGACCAGATCTTCACCGCCCACGGTGTGATCATGATCTTCTTCATGGCCATGCCCTTCGTGGTCGGCTTGATGAACATCGTCGTGCCGTTGCAGATCGGCGCTCGCGATGTGGCCTATCCGTTTCTCAACGCGCTGAGTTTCTGGCTGTTCGTGGTGGGTGCGGCGCTGGTGAATATTTCGCTGGGGGTCGGTGAGTTCGCGCGCACCGGCTGGGTGGCGTATCCGCCGTTATCCGAGCTGGGTTACAGCCCCGGCGTCGGCGTGGACTACTACATCTGGTCATTGCAGATATCCGGCATCGGCACGCTGCTCACGGGGGTGAATTTCTTCGTCACCATCCTGAAGATGCGCACCGAAGGCATGACGCTGTTCAAGATGCCGGTGTTCACCTGGAACGCGCTGTGCACCTCGGTGCTGATTCTGGCGGCCTTCCCGATCCTCACCGCCACCCTGCTGATGCTGACCCTGGACCGTTACCTGGGCATGCATTTCTTCACCAACGAGGCCGGCGGCAACCCGATGATGTATGTGAACCTCATCTGGGCCTGGGGGCATCCGGAGGTGTACATCCTGATCCTGCCGGCGTTCGGGGTGTTTTCCGAGATTGCCGCCACGTTCAGCAGCAAACGGTTGTTCGGCTACGTGTCGCTGGTGTGGGCGACGATCGCGATCACCGTGTTGTCGTTCATCGTGTGGCTGCATCACTTTTTCACCATGGGCGCGGGCGGCAACGTCAACGCGTTTTTCGGCATCATGACCATGATCATCGCGGTGCCCACCGGGGTGAAAATCTTCACCTGGTTGTTCACCATGTACCGTGGCCGCGTGCGTTTCGAAACGCCCATGCTATGGACCCTGGGCTTTATCGTGACCTTCAGCATCGGCGGCATGACAGGGGTGCTGCTGGCGGTGCCGGGGGCCGACTTCCTTTTGCACAACAGCCTGTTTCTGATCGCGCACTTTCACAACGTGATCATCGGCGGCGCGGTGTTCGGCTACATGGCCGGCCTGACGTATTGGTTCCCCAAGGCGTTCGGTTTCCGCTTGAACGACAAGCTGGGGCGCATCGCCTTCTGGTGCTGGCTGGTGGGCTTTTATTTCGCGTTCATGCCCTCTTACGTGCTGGGCTTCATGGGCATGACGCGTCGCCTCAATCATTTCGACAACCCGGAGTGGCGGCCCTGGCTGCTGCTGGAGTTGGTGGGGGTGGCAATCATCCTCTGCGGTGTGGCGACGCAGGCCCTGCAGCTGTTGGTGAGCATCCGCAACCGTCATCAATACCGCGACCGCACCGGCGACCCGTGGGACGGGCGCACCCTGGAATGGGCCACCGCGTCTCCGCCGCCGCTGTACAACTTCGCCGAGCAGCCCAAGGTCAATGACCTGGACGCGTACTGGGGCATGAAGGAGCGCGGCGTCAGCACCCTCAGCCACACCGACTATCGCAGCATCCACATGCCGCGCAATACCGCGTCGGGCCTGGTCATCAGCCTGTTCGCGCTGGTCTGCAGCTTTGCGCTCGTGTGGCACATCTGGTGGATGGCGGCGTTCGGCCTGGTGGCCTCGGTGGTGGCGTTCGTGGTGCGCAGCTACGACGAAGACACCGATTACTTCGTGCCCGCGCAGGAAGTCGCGCGTATCGAAACGGCACGTCTCAAAGACCTGGCAGAGGCTTGACCCATGTCCAATATCGTTATGGAAAAAGACATCGCTCACACCCACGAACAAGGGCATGAAGACGCCGGTTCCCTGAGCCTGTTCGGGTTCTGGATCTACCTGATGACCGACTGCATCCTGTTCGCGACCTTGTTTGCCGGCTACGCCGTGTTGCGCGACAGCGTGGCGGGCGGGCCGTCGAGCATGGATATTTTCGAACTGCCCTATGTGCTGGCCGAAACCATGCTGCTGCTGTTGAGCAGTATCACCTACGGCTACGCCATGCTCGCCATGAACCACGGCAAGCAACGCGATGTGTTGCGCTGGCTGGGGCTCACGTTCGTACTGGGCGCGGGCTTCATCGCCATGGAGATCAACGAATTTCACCACTTGATCGAAGAAGGCTACGGGCCGGACCGCAGTGCCTTCCTGACCGCCTTCTTCACCCTTGTCGGCACCCACGGCGCGCACGTGTTGACTGGGCTGATCTGGATGGCGGTGCTGATGGTCCAGGTCAAGCAACGCGGCCTGACCAGCACCAACGCCACTCGGCTCAGTTGCCTGAGCCTGTTCTGGCACTTTTTGGACGTGGTGTGGATCTGCGTCTTTACCGTGGTCTATCTGTTGGGGGTGGTGTGACATGTACAAGCAAAGCTCGCTTCACAGCAGTGCCGGTACCAGCCATGGCAGCAGTCGCTCCTACCTGGTGGGGTTCCTCGGTCCTGCTCACCCTGGTCCCGTTCGGCCTGGTGATGTTCCCCTCACTGCCCCGCACCTTCACCGCCTGGCTGGTGGTAGCGTTGGGCGCGATACAAATCGTGGTCCACCTCAAGTTCTTCCTGCACCTGGACACGGCCGAAGAACAACGCTGGAACCTGATTGCGCTGATTTTCTCGGCGGTCATCATTCTTCTGTTGGTGGGGCTTTCGTTATGGATCATGAACAGTATTCATCACAACATGCTGGCGCACTGAAGCACACTGTGTGGGAGGGCGCTCGGGGAATGCACGATTATGATCGGGGGCAAGCCCTAATGCCACTCGGCTAAGCGAACGCAATGCTCAAAGCGACGAAGATCCAATGTGGGAGCTGGCTTGCCTGCGAAAGCGGTCGTGCTGTAACAGATGCATTGACTGACACACCGCCTTCGCGGGCAAGCCCGCTCCCACATTTGGAGCGCATTGGCCTGCTCGATCAGGCATCGAGCACCGCCCGGATTTTGCGCGGCAGGTCAGCGGGTTGATACGGCTTGGGAATCAGCTCGAATTCCTGCACCTGTATATCCGCGCGCGCCAGCGCGTCTTTCGCATAGCCGGTGGTCAGCAGGATCCTGATGTGCGGATACAAGCGCGACACCTCCCGCGCCAGTGCCGCGCCATTCATCACGCCGGGCATGATCAAGTCACTGAACACCAAGTCATACGTCGCCTGCTTGAGCATGCCCAATGCCTCGGCGGCATTGTGGGCGATGGCCGTGTGGTAACCGTAGTCAGAGAGAATCACCTGCGCCAACTCGGCCACCTCGGGCCGGTCTTCCACGATCAGGATGCGCTCGCTACCTTGCGGTGAGGTGGCCGTGGGTGTCTGCTCAACCCACAGCTGGCTGTCATCGGCCGGAAAGTACAAGCGTATCGTCGTACCGATACCCGGGTCGGAATGAATCCGCGCCGTGCCGCCCGATTGCTTGACGAAGCCGTACACCATCGACAACCCCAGGCCCGAGCCCTGGCCTTCTTCCTTGGTGGTGAAGAACGGTTGCATGACTTTGTCCTGAATACCTGCGTCGATGCCGTTGCCGTTATCCGAGACCGAAATGCTCACGTAACAGCCCTCGGCCAACCCCTCACGCTCGGCATCGATATCGCCGGGCACTTGGACGTTGCAGGTCTTGACGGTGACCGACGGATCAGCACGCCCGAGCAAAGCGTCCTGGGCATTCGACAATAAATGCTGCACCGCCAGCTCCGCCTGGACCGGGTCGATGCGGCAGTTCCACAAATCGTCGGCAAGCTCCACCTGCAACGCGACGCCCCGCAGCGCACGGGCCATGAAGTCCGGGCGGCCGAGCAAGCTGTTCAAGTTGATCACCCGGCTGTCGAGCCGTTGCTTGCGCGAAAACGCCAGCAACTGCTGAGTCAGGGTTTGCGCTTTTTCCGCCGCCGCCCGCGCACGGCTGGCACTGCTGACGATGCGCTGCGGATCGCTGCCGGGACGCTTGGCGCTCTGCTGGATCAAGTCGAGATAACCCATCATCACTTGCAGCAGGTTATTGAAGTCATGAGCGATGCCACCGGTCAGTTGCCCCAGCGCTTCCAAGTCTTGTGCGCGACGCACGCGCTGCTCAGCGTCGTGGCGCCGGCTCACGTCCAGCTGCGAGGCGAAAAAATACACCAGTTGCCCACGTTCGTTGAACAACGGCGAAATGAACAGCTCGTTCCAGAAGGTCGAGCCGTCCTTGCGGTAATTGAGCACCTCGACACAGGCCTCATGGTGCCGCTCAACTGCGCGTTGCACCTGGTGCAGCGCGTTTTTGTCGGTTTGGGGCCCCTGCAGGAACCGGCAATTGCGGCCAATCACTTCGTCCAGTTCAAAGCCTGTCAGGGTCAGGAACGCCTGGTTGGCAAAGATGATCGGGTTATCCGGCCCGGCGGGGTCGGTCACGATCATTGCGCTGTGGCTGGCTTGCATGGCCGCAAAGAACAGGTCTTTGCGGCTGGCAGACAGCATCGCCAATTCCATACCCTCGACCACAGGCTTCTTCTTTGTCGCCAAGGTTCACCTCCAGATACGTGGTATGTGTTCCATGGACCGTGAAAATGCTGCGCAGTGCCATCAAAGGGCGCGGCGCCCGTGATTGGGCGCCGCGCGACCGTACAGCCTGGGTCATGGCTCAGGTTTTGGCTGCAGCCCCCTGCCCAGGTCAGCGCCGGTCGTCGGGTCGCTGGTGGGGTCCGAGAGCGTGCGGATTTTCATGGCGCTCAGCACCGCTTCTTCGTCGGCGTCCAACTGCACGCTGGCGGTGCCGTCACCGCCATCGACCGCCGGTTGTGGGTTTTCCACGAACGCCCAACCCTCACCCTGGTTCCAGGGCCCGCGCAGGTTTTCCGCACCTTGGGACATGTTGAAGTACACCTGGGTGAACTCCGGCTTGCCCGGCAACTTGCCTTGGGGGAAATTCGGTTGAATGGCATGCAGCGCTTTTTCGAAGGAAAGCTGGTGAGCGATTTCCCGCGTCATCAAAAAACCCAGCGCATCTTTTACTCCCGGGTCATCGGTGACGTTCATCAGCCGCTCATAGACGATTTTGGCCCGGGCTTCGGCGGCGATATTCGAGCGCATGTCTGCGGTGGGTTCACCAATGGTGTCGATGTAGGCGGCAGTCCACGGCACGCCGGCAGAGTTGGTCAACGGCGAGCCGGCCCCGTACAGCAGGCTGGTGATATGCGAGTCATTGCCGGCGCCATTGAGCGCCCGGTACAACTCGCCCTCCTCTTCCACGCCTTCGGCCATTCGCCCCTTGGCGCCCTTGTTGAGCATCACGATGATGGAGCCGACGATCTCCAGATGGCTAAGTTCTTCGGTGGCGATGTCCATCAGCAAATCTTTGCGCCCCGGGTCGTCTTCCGCCAAGGCTTGGGTGAAGTAACGGGATGCTGCCGCCAACTCACCTTGGGCACCGCCAAACTGCTCAAGCAAAAGGTTGGCCAGGCCCGGATTGGGCTCGGCGACGCGGACGGTGTATTGAAGTCGCTTGTTATGTAGAAACATGAACAAATCTCCTCAGGCTTACGGAAAAAGGCGCCCTGCTGGAATGCGCGCCTACCTTGCATGGGAAGTGGCCTGCGCTTTAAAAATTTCAAAATAAACCGGCGCTTCATGACCAGCGGTAATGCGCTGCAGGCCAAGCGAAACGGCGTTTGCCGCGCAGTTTTCTCAGTCGGCACCGTGGTTTTCCGACTCGGGCACGACGTCGATGCCGGGCGTACCGCTGGCGGGTTTGATGCTGGCGTCAGCGGGTGTCGCGACGCTGTCGGGATGGTCCCAATCGGTGGTCGCGTTGGGGTCTTCGTCGCGCCCGGCAGTGCCAATCACGCAACCGTCTTCATTGGGTGCGTCTGGTTGCTCAAGCGGCCGGTACTGTGGGTTGGATGGGTTGTGCTTCATGGCTGAAATGCTCCCGTTCACAGGTTAGGAACTCGTTGGAACGACGCCTTTTTTTGGAGTGCGACGAAAAAGACGAATGGCAGGACCCTAAACTAAGCCGGCAGTTTCGATCTTATTAATACCGAAGCGCTGACCGGCCATAAAAGTTATACGAAGCGGCGTATCAACCAAGTTCCTGTATAACTTTTTCAGCGAAATTACCGTTCGTCGCCGGTTAGAAAAATCGGTAAAACATTTCCCAAACAGCCAATATCGGAATAAGTGTCCGTTGCGAAACGGCCAACTAACGAAACGCTAACTTAGCGATTGGAGAACTATCATGACTACAGGTAATAAAAACCCGGGCAACTTTGCCAATGATCGCGAAAAAGCCTCCGAAGCGGGTAAAAAAGGCGGCCAGGCGTCGGGCGGCAACTTCGCCAACGACCGTGAAAAAGCCTCGGAAGCCGGCCGTAAAGGTGGGCAGCACAGCCATGGCGGCGGTCGGAAGTCGGGTTCTTGAGTAACGGTGGGAGGGGCAGCCTGGCTGCCCCTTCAAACCAAACGCGCAGAACATAAGTGACATATTCATCACTGATAAATAATCGTAAACGTCGCCGACGCATTGGCCGGGCCTGGCGTGACTCGGTTGGCGGTTTGCAGATAACGGGCACGCAAGCGGATGTTGTAGCTGGACTCGAAGGACAGTGGGTTAATACCGCTGGCCCGATTCATCCCCAGGGGTACCGGGGTACTGTCTAGTGTCGCTACTTGGATGCCGACTCCGCTTGCGGCAGGCGAATTACCTGTGCCTGTGGGATCAATGCTCAGCACGCCCGTACTGGCATTGATCGCCGGGCGCGAGGAGTCGATGCGAAATTGCAGGGTGTTACCCGCTAGGGTTCCGCCGGAGCCAACGCCGGTGGGTGAATTACCACTTTGCGAAAGCCAGCCAGGTCCGGTGGTGGAATAGGTGCCATGGAACGCCGGGCAATCATTCAAGTTGATGGAAAAATCTGTCCACCCTGTGGCGCTGTTAAGCCCGGTGAACTTATTGGTCAAGTGCGTCCCCATCGGCACTGAAACATCCGGCGTACTGCAGGTGCGCGAGACAATCTGGATACTGCCGGAGATGCCCATCCTGAAACCCTGCATCCTGGCATCGCCGAAGTTGCCAAACAGGCTCACGACCGGCAATGAGCTGCCCGCCAATACACCTGGCGTTACTTCCCCTAGTTTGATCAGTATCAATTCGAAGTTCGAAGGTCCATCAAACGGAATCAGGCAGCGAGAGCCCGATGTGCAGGCAGTCCAGGATTTGTTGGTTTGCCTGGGCAGCACGCCGCCGAGACTATTGATAACCACCCCCAGCCCTGGAATTCGGGTTCTGTAGACCTTGTTGGCATAGGGGCCGCTGGACCAATTGGCTAAGCCAGAAGTCGCCTCGACCGTCAACTCGGTCCACTGTTGAAACGGAGCAAACCGGCAGTCCAGCTCGGGTGCCTGGCCCAAGGCCATGCTGAAGCGCTGTCGATAGACTTCGGCGCCCACCGGCACATCACGTCCGACGGTAATCGCCGAGACCTGCAATGGCATGTTGCCCACTGCGGCCTGGATACCGTTGTTATATGTACAGGTCACTGCCATGGCCGTATCGGCCATCGCCCAAAGTGCCGCCAGCGCTAGGCTGGGTTTGATCAAAGCGCCCATGTTCATAACGGTACCTTTTGCATGTTGTTGGGCGGCGTGCTGCCCGCGACCTGTTTGCCGGCGGCGCAAATAGCGTCCACCTGCTGCAATTGCTGGCCCTCGCCGGGGCCGGGAGGAATCATCAGGGCACACTGTTGATGGGTCTTGCTGCCCCAGTTGATCAACAACTGGCGAGTTTCTGGCTTGATCCGGGCATAGAGCAGACCGCCCTGCCCGACCATCCCCACCGAGGCGCCTTCGCCGTCGGTCACGCCTGCGCCAAATGGCAAGCTGCTGCCATCGTCCAGGCGCACATTGAGCAGCACCGCACGGCCCTGATTAGTGGTGTATTTAAGATGCACCACGGCACCGGCGCGTGGGGCGACTTGTTGGCTGGTCTCGTTGAGTTCGACATCCAGCGAACTGCCAATCGGGTCGATGGCCACCTCGTTCAGCTCATAAGGCCGTAGGTACGGCACCACGGCATTGCCGCGACTGTCGAGCGTGAGGCCGGGGTATCCCGAAACCTTGGCGCCCGCGGCACCCGGCGCACTGACCACCGCCATGGTTTCGCCGCGGTACGGCGTCATGGTCACACCCTCGGCGTGGGCCACCACGATGCCGCTGGCGCCCATCGAGGCGCTGGTATAGCCATCGCCACGCCCCAGTGCCGCACTGAGCATGGCTCGCCCACCCGTGTACTGACCGTTAAGCGCGGCGCTCTTGCTGTGGTTGGCGCCGTCATGGCCGAAATTGGCGCTATAGCCATATTGACGGTCTTGGCCGGCGGTGCCGCTGATACCGGCCTGCTCACTGTAATTGCCTTGGGTATCGCGGCCCACCTGCGCGGTTATTTGCGGAGTGTTACCCGACGCGCCGAAATCCAGGGGCATGCTCATGGTCAGCAAAAAGCTGTTCTCCATATCGCCCAGCCCCATGCGGCTGCGGTTGGCATTCACACTGAAGCTGACGCGGTTGAACTGCTTGCTGTAGCTGAACTGGTACTGCACATCACTGCCCGGCTGATTCCAGTAGTTTTGCGCGTAACCGCTGATAGAGACTTGCCCCCAAGCCCCAAGGTTCTGGTCGGCGGTCACCGAAAAACGACTGCGCGGGCGACCGAACATGCTCGAATCCCAGCCATTTTTCTCGGCATCCAGCAGTTGGATGGCGTTGCTGAAATCCAGGTAGTCCTGAGTGGAAAACCGATAGGCCGCCAGCGAGAAGTTACTGCCGGTACTGAGCACATTCTTGCTGTACGACACCCGCATGCTCTGGCCCTTGGCAGCGCCGCCGGCCAGGTCGGTCTGGGCGTGCGTGATGTCCACGGCCATCGCACCGATGGGTGTGCCGAACGCCAGGCCGGTGAGCACCGCCGTGTAGTCATCGCTCGATTGCAGACCGGCAAAACCGGTGAAGGTATTGTTCAAGCCGTACTGCATAGTCCCTTGCAGCAGGCGCGCCTGATCGTCGACGAAGTTGTTGCGGGTTTCACCCGCGGTGAGGCTGAACCGCGAGGTGCCGGGGCGTAGCAACTGGCTGACCGAGGCGTAGGGCACGATAAAGTTCTGCTCAGTGCCGTCGGCTTCGGCCACGCTCACGCTGAGGTCGCCACCATAGCCGGTGGAGTACAGGTCATCGATCACAAACGCGCCGGGCGCCACGGTGGTTTCCAGCAAGATATTGCCGGCCTGGCGAATGGTTACCCGCGCATTGGTGCGGGCAATACCCCGGATGACCGGCGCATACCCGCGCATCGAATCAGGCAGCATGCGGTCGTCAGTGGACAGTTGCACGCCACGGTAGGACAAGGTGTCGAAGATCTCGCCGGTGGTGTTGGACTCACCCACCGTCAGTTGGCTTTTCAACGCGGTGATATCACGCTGAGCGTATGTGTCCAGAGCCTGATACCGGCTGCCCAAACGTGACTGCCAGCTCATGGACGCGTTGTGGCGCAGGCGCCAGTCCCCCAGGTTCAGGCCCGCGTTGAGGCCCATGAACGCCGAATCGGAGTTGCCACTGCGGGTGCGGTTACGATTGGCGTTGAAGTTGTAGCTGAGCATGGCGGCCGTCACGCCACGGTCCCACAACTGCGGGCTGACGTAACCCCGCGCATTACGCTTGAGCGCCACCTGGGGAATGCTCAGGTCCAGCGCCTGGTTCTCTGGGGAGAAGTTCGCGGTAGCGCCTGGGATTACCTGCCACACTGCCGGGCACGCCTGACTGTCGAGCATCGTGCTGGCCTCGGGCGTGAGGCTGGCCATTTGCACACCCTGGCGCTCAAGCAAGCCACGGTTCATACACACCACCGGCTTGCTGCCGTCGGCCTGGGCGTCAATGCGAATATCCTGCCGGTTGTTCAGTTGCCCGTTGAGGATGATGTCGGCTCGGTATTGACCGGGCATCACCGGGTTGCCGGCCTGGTAGGCACTCAGGTCAAGATTGCGCGAGTCTTCGGGCAGGAAGGCGTCATTGAACTGCACTTCTTGCGCCAACGCGCCTTGCATGCTCCACACGCCTGGAGCAATGGTCAATGCCTTGAGGATCAGGGCAGTGAGCGGATTCAAGGCGAAGCGAGGCCGCGCCCGCAGAAAAAGCCTGGAGCAAGAAAAGGTCGACATAGATGACTCGCGGGTAAAAACGTCAGGAATGGATCAGGGCTGCAGCGTGTTGCGGGTCGGGACCAGCGCGCCGTAATCGTTGATGGCGCTGAATTCCACATGGGCCTGGCTCGACGGCCTGGCCTTGAGCGTGGGCAGCGCGAACTGCCGGGTTTCTCCAGGGCCGACCATGCCGTCCTCACTGCGATAGCGTTGGTTACCCGCCACCAGGTCCAACTCGATCAGCGAGACGTGGAACGCCGACGGGTTGTACGCCTTCAGCGCCAGGCCTTGGCCATCGCGTGCCGTAACCAATTGCCACTGCACCTGCTCAACCGCCTCATTGGGATTTCCAGGCAAGCCAACCGGGCGATAGAACAGCTTGATGCGCGAACGGAAAGCCATTTGCAGCGTATTGAGGTCTGCACCCGCCTCGGGTTTGGGCGGGATTTCGAGAACGTTGAGCCAGAACACCGACTCTTTGTCCTGCGCCAAAGGCGCGCCGGTAAAGAGCACTCGCAAGCTTTGGCCCTTGGTCGGGTCAATGCGCGCCACCGGGGGCGACAGCAGGAACGGCGCCTTGGAGCTGGTGGGTGTCGATTCGACGCTGCCGGTGTCGATCCATGATTGGACCAGTGCGGGCAACGTGCCGTTATTGTTCAGTTTTACGGTGATTTCTTTCTGGTCCGCCGGATAGACCAGGCGCGTACCGGTAATCACCACTGCAGCGAATGCATGGGAACACATCAGTGTGGCCAGGCCGATCAGCAGCAGTGGTTTGAATGCACGTGTGCACGACATAGAGCAATCCCTTTACCGTCTGGATGCACGCCCTTCAATACCGAGCAGGGCGTGTGTCCAAAGCCTGCGACTTACTGATAATTGATGGAGTAAGTCACGGAGCCCACAACGGTGCCCGGCGTGGTAGCCGACTGGGCGTAGTACTGAACGGCGTACGGCAGCACAGCGGTCAGGGCAGTTGGGTCAACAGTTACGCGGCTGGTGGAGGTAACCTGAGACGTGTTGCCGGCCTTGATCGCGTTGCCATTGGTGGCATCCACCAACTGCAGTTGGACCTTGGTGGCTGAACCGCTGATGTTCTTCACATTACCGCTGGCCGGATCAACACCACCGCCCGACTCAAAGAACGCCGCCGCGGTTTTGATCGCAGCAGAGCACTTGCTCAGTTCGATGTTGAAACCGGTCTGGCCAGCTACTTGCCCGGCGGAAGCCAAGGAAGCGGTGGAGATGGTTGGCAAGGTGACGGTGGTCGCGCCGGAAGCTGCTGCACCATTGACGGCCACTTGGCAGGTTTCGGCTTTCAGCTCACCGTTGAAATCAATTTTGCCGTCCGAAGCCATGGCAGCAGAAGAGACGGTGGCAGCGACCAGTACAGCGAGGGCGCGAGCTTTGTAATTCATGAGTAACTCCGAGAGCACGATAGACTTGATTAAGTTGTGAAGTTCCCTGGACGGGAAATACTTCTGCGTTGTTGCGAAGTGAAGTGTAAGCAGCGCACTTAATTTTCAAAATAGGAGTGCTCTGAAAAACAAATAACCCGGGCAAATCACCTTATAAACAGTCGATTAAAAGCAACAAACAAAGTCCCCCACCATAGTGGACTGGCTTTAATAAGCCAACAGACAAAGCGTCTATAGGAGTGGTCCTAAAAGCGCGCCTGAACGGTATATTTAAATCCAGCTTATATAATGGGTCATCGTTATTCTGATCATCAGATGTTGACTGACCCACCGTTATCGCAGCCTAAGCATCTACACAACTTCGAGGTTAGGCTGGACCCGTGGCGGCCTGACAGCCGACGCTTATTTACCTGGCGCCCCGCGATCCAACTGTGGGAGCGGGCTTGCTCGCGAAGGCGACCTGACAGTCAACACAGTTGGATTGGGTACATATCCGTTCCTGCGGTAACGGCC